>CAVJEL010000038.1:0-17680 GCA_963648635.1 Ruminococcus intestinalis | reverse complement strand
ATAATCGGAGTGTCATATTCGTCTATTATGATTACTGTCTTCTTCTTAATTCCCATCAGAAATTCAGTAAGCATTGTTGACGGCTCATCCTTTTCTAAGATTATACCGTTTTTCTCTGCTTCATTTTTCAGCGCCAACTGGAATTCTTTGAGAAAAGCAGAATAACTTTTCGTGTTATACTCGGCAAAGTTGAAGTGCAGTACCGGATACTTCTCAAAGGAATAATCCGTAGAATCAATATAAAGACCTTTGAAAAGCTCACGCTTACCCTTAAAGAGAGCCTCCAGGGTTGAACACATAAGGCTTTTGCCGTAACGGCGCGGGCGTGAGATGAAGTAATAGTTTTTAAGTCTCTTGCTGACAAGTGCGTATATGTACTCTGTTTTATCAACATAGACATATTCATCTCCTGTTCTGATATCCTCAAATGACATTGAATTTACAGTTATCTCTTTCATAATTTGATTATACAGTACATTGTCTTTCTTCTCCACTCTGTTTTACAGCTTCGTTTTAATTTGGTTCCTAGACAAAAAAAGGGCAGACGCCTCAACGAATGCCCTGTAAAGAAAAGTACAGCTCAAAGGATAACGAGTGTCCCTCTTTCTGAAGTATCGACAGAGATGAGACCTCCGTTGGCCTTTCCTTCCTCTCTTAAAAGCTCGATTATCGTAACATTGTCAATCGGTGCTTCGGATGCCGGATAGAGTGGCTCTTTATTCTCGAAAACACTTCCCGAGAGTGTTGCACTGTAGTTGCTTATGCATACCTTGTATGTTGTTTCAGTATCTGAGGTGTCGACAATTGTGCCGTCGGAAAGCGTAATGGACTCGATTGTATAGTCGTAGCTCTTTCTGTTCGGGCCACCGGGTCCTCCCTGAGGTCCGCCTTTCCCTTCTTCCTCCGTAGAACCTGATTCCTTCTCGGTCTGTGTATATGTAAATGTCAATCCTGACATCTGATCGCCGTAGTTACCCATACCTTCAAAACCGTCAATCAACTGCTGGGCAAGTTCTGCTCCTGTTACTTCGTAGATATACCAGTAGTTACAGAAAGGATTGATCTGATAGATATCACCGGCTGTGATTGTCCTTGAACTTTCTCCTTCCTCAATTGAGAAGGATGTTCTGATTCCACCGTTATTGTAGAAAGCTGCAACAGCCCCGCACTTGTCATAAGCATAGCGGAGCATAAGAGTAGTAATCCAGTTGCCGCTGTACGTTGCGCCGTTGTCACTTACCTTTGTCTTATCTATCGGTGTTGTTATATAGCCGAGGACTTCGTTCATGTTGTCCTTGACTGCATTCCATGCTTCTTTGGAGATTGCGAGAACGCTCTCATCAAGGTTTTCGTTGTCGCCCGTATCAAGAAGAACAGATGTGTCGACACCGCGTCCTGTGATTGCCTTTACGCCGATATCTTCAACGCTCACCTCTCCTGTTGCATTGTCAAATACAAGTGTCAGGTATACATAGCCCTGTGCATAGCATGCGCTCTCGAGGTATGCAACCCCGCTCTCCGCTATTCCCGCGCTTCCCGTCGATGCCTGATTGTGGCCCCCGGTGACAAGAACAACGTCCTCTCTTGAGAGCTTTTCTGCCAGCGCCTCGGCTCCGGCGAATGAAACGACAACAGTTGCATCAGGCTTTTCGACTTCGTTGACTTCCCTAATCTTTTCGATGAGTGCGTCGATATCTGGATCGATATCATACATATTGATTTTGCTTGCCATAACCTGGGAACTGAAATCTGAAATGTAGCCGATAAGAGCTATTCTCTTTCCGCCCTTTTCAACAATGACATAATCGCGGGCAAAATCAACTCGATCCTTTGTCCCCTTATAGTAAAGGTTGTATGCAAGTACCGGGATATCACTATCGCCGCTGATTGAACCGACGGTATAGGAAGCAATGGTACCATCACTGTCGCAGTTAACAGTGTCGATACCGTAATCAAACTCATGGTTTCCTATCGATACCGCATCATAGCCCATAGCATCCATTGCGGCACGTATTCCTGCGCCCTCGAGGAGGTTCGATACCGGTGTTCCCTCATAGTTGTTACCACCGTTGAGAAGAAGAACCCCGTCATATTCATCACTTTCGCGTGCCTTATTCACTTCATTTGCAATGTAGGCAAGTCTGTACTGGAAAGTACTTTCGTCTCCCGAGGATGTATCCATAAGGTATCCGTGGATATCTGTCGTCTCAAATACTTTGATTCTAGTCTCCCCGTCCTCAACAGAGAGAGCAGATACTTTCTCTGCCTCAAGCTTCTCTTTGAGGCCTGTTGCAAAGAGAGTCGGAATTATGAGAGCAAAAATCAACATTATTAAAGTCAGTTTTTTCATTAGAACTCCTTTTCCCCCGATTCTATTCCTCAATAAGAGGAGAAAACAACAGAAATGAAAATTCAACACATAATCTACACAGTGTATAATATCTTGCAGAAAGCTTCGGCAAGTTTTGTCTGTTTTTTAGCATTCCTATGTTACAGGTCTGAGATGGAGAATAGCATAGTGGCATTTCCACTGCACACGATTTCTTTCCATCATTTCTTATCAACACCAGACACATCCGTCTTGCAGCCTAATTTAGCTCCAATTCAGCATCATGGTCCCTATATAATTCCTCTCCATCCACAAGTATGAATCTGCCCTCATCTTCAAAGTCAAATCCTCCTGTAGCGACAAATCCAATTCTTGCAACTTCGATTCCCTTAATATTGTCAAGCTGCTTCTGCTCCTCTTCGCATTCCTCATTTGTCATAGGCCTATCGAAGTATTTACATTCATAGAAATCATACTTCTCGCCTGTACGTTTGATGACGCAGTCAAATTCTCCATTTGTTTTTGTAATGGGGTCGTCGTACCAATAGGAGCCATAGTCCTCTATATCATCATATTTCCCCATAACAGACATCCTATGGAAATATTGAAGTGTCAGCCCCTCGAGTCTCCTGCTGATAAATTGCCTAATGGTGCCCTCGATATTTCTTCTATAAAACTGTGCCTCTCCTATTCTTGCAATAATGCCGGACCTACCGAAAATAAACGAAAAGTAGAAGCGCATCAGATTATCGGTAAGCTCATAAAACTGCTTCTTTTTATCATCCCTTCTATTGATTGGCTGCGTCTTTTGAATTGTTTCCATATCAAGAAGTATTTTCAATTGTTTGTCCAAAAGTCCGGTTTCATCGCCTCCAATCCATTCTCTGATTTCTGTGTATTTTTTCTTCCCGTTACCTAGTGACTCAAGGATTCTAGCGTCAAATGTCTTCTGAATTTCCCTCAGCATAACGTTTTCAATGTGTGAACGGATTATCCCCGTCTCCGGCAGTAGTAGCGAGGTAATATTCTCTTTAAGTGTCTTATCTGGATTGATGTTTTCGAGAACATAAGGAGAGCCTCCGAATACACCGTAAAAGGCAACCTTGTCCCTTACAGAGAGAGAAGGATAAAACTCTTGAGCTTCATAATAGTCGAAATCGTGAATGTGCTGAATAAGCGAAAATCTGCCGAAGAGCGGATTATCCTCCGCCAAGAGTTCCTTCATGATTGTTATGTACGATCCGCACAATATCAACTTAACATTCTCAGGAAGTCGATCAATCACAGCCTGCATATAGGAATCGACTTCATTTTTCTTTTTGGTTTCCTTCAGATATGGATATTCGTCGATAATAAGAAGTATTTTCTGATCTACCCTTTTCAGATAATCCATCATAGCAAAGAGCGACTTGAATTTGATATCCGAGAAAGAAAGTGCATCCGCAACGCTTTCGTAAATCAACTCCAGATTACCCTCAAAGGTACTTGAAATACACAGATGGTTTATGACAACTCCGTCAAACGACTTTGCCGCCTCATTAATCAAAGTGGATTTTCCAACCCTGCGTTTTCCGTATACCAGAATTGCGGTTCTTTTCTTCCAGCTTGAAAGTTCTTTTCTAAGTGCATTCAGTTCCCGTTGACGTCCGACAAACATAATCAGCCACTCCTTTAAATGTTTCTGAAAAATTATTCTCAGAACAATAACTCTCTATATTCTTATTATGCAGGAATTATTCACAAATACCAAGCAGTGAATAAAATTTCTGTGAATATTTTTTCAGAATAATTATAATAACGAGAGTATTCCTAGCCCTTGCTACAACATTCTCCTCTCATAATGAAAATATTGAAAAACCTGATTATCAACGATGCTCCAAAAGTATGGATTATTTGCGTAATTTTTTGCGTAAAAATTGAAATTTGCGAAATTTTTGTTATAATTTGCTTAATCAGATAATCACCGGAGACAAAGATGCAGGAAAGCGAACTATTCAATCTGATAAAGATATTCTTACAAAGAGGACGGAAACAGCAGAAATCGAATTCAAGAGTGCAAGAGAAGGTGTCCCTGAAAAGCTCTACGACAGTTTTTCAAGTTTCTCGAACACGAGAGGAGGAATAATTATCTTCGGAATAGATGAAAAAGCCGGTTACAAAGTCTGTGGAGTCAAGAATCCGGATGAGCTACAGAAAAAGATAGTCAATCAACAACCCACGGGTCAAGACCCGGGGTATGAGAGGCAAAGCATCTCGTACCCTTGTTGATTAGCCTCAGTGGGGAGGAGTTGCAGAACAAGTCTATGTGAGCAACGAATCCTCGTGGTCCGTTATTGGAGAATATATAGGTACCGATAGGTGTTGTCCTAGCCTGTCAGCTCTACGGTCCGTGTTTAAACAGTCTCGATGGGTAGAGACAGTGATGCGGATTCATAAACCTCCCGTAACTTTGGCGAAGGACGGCGGAGAGTAAGACTCCGTGACGGCAGGAGAAGCCGGTCGTAAAGACATTTAATCTCCACTTGAAACAGCTCTTCGTGACAGAGCTGTAATTCAAGGCATTTAGTCACACCACCCGTTGGAGGACAGTTCATGGTATATGTACAGAATATTTCAGGCTTACCGCTCATGCCATGCACTGAGGCGAAAGCCAGACATCTACTCAAAGAGCACAAAGCCGAAATTGTAAACTATGCACCGTTTACGATTCGTCTTCTCTTCGTCGTTGACGATATTACCCAGCCTGTAACATTAGGTGTAGACGCAGGCTACAAATCTATTGGCTTATCTGCCACAACCGAGACAAAGGTACTGTATGAAGCTGAAGTCGAACTAAGAGATAATATAACAAATCTTCTTACAGCAAGGCATGAACAGCGACGTTCGAGACGTAACCGCAAAACACGTTACCGTGCACCGCGCTTCAACAACAGAGTACACTCGAAGAACAAAGGCTGGCTCGCTCCGTCTACCGAGAACCGTATCGGTACACATATGACTGTCATAGACAATGTCTGCAAACTGTTACCGATTACGAAAATCGTTGTTGAGGTTGCAGCATTCGATATCCAGAAAATCAAGAACCCGAATGTTGAAGGTGAAGGTTATCAGAAAGGTGAACAGCTTGGTTTCTGGAACACGAGAGAATATGTACTCTGGCGTGACGGCCATAAGTGCAGACACTGCGGTGGCAAGTCAAAAGACAACATTCTCGAAGTACACCATCTTATACAGCGTAAAGACGGTGGCTCTGACAGACCTGATAATCTCATCACGCTCTGCAACACCTGTCACGATGCATACCATAGAGGTGAGTTCAAACTCGATAAACCGAGACGTGGCTTCAGAGCTGAAACATTCATGGGTATAATGCGTTGGACACTCGTCAACAGGCTCAAAGCAAAGTACGGCGATAATATGGTTGCTGTTACATACGGTTACATTACAAAGCATACCCGAATTGATAACAACCTTGAAAAAGCTCATTACATTGATGCAAGGTGTATTTCAGGTAATGCAAAAGCAAAACCTAACGGCAAAGTGTGGAAACTGGCAAAGCACCGCTCTCATAACAGGCAGATACATAAGTGTACGATTCTGAAAGGTGGTGTCAGGAAGCTCAATCAGTGTCCGCGTGTAATGTTCGGCTTCAGGCTGTTCGATATTGTCATATATAACGGAGAGCTCTGTTACATACACGGCAGACGGACCAGTGGATATTTCGATATACGAAAGCTTGACGGGACAAGAGTGTCAGGTGGTGTAAACTGCAGACAACTGAAACTTGTCAGGCATTCGAGAAACATAGATATAAGGTGATGCAACTTTCTCTGCATCAGAAATGTTAATATAGGAGGCGTGTTGACGACATGCGTCAACCCCACGATGCGAGCATCGTGGTTAGTGCAGACACAGCTTCGCCCGCCTGCAAAGGTTTAACAATGAAGGAAAAACCATTCTGGCGGCTGAGATTGCAGAAATGGATTGTGTCAACAAACCGTGTTACTACATTGGAAAGGGAAAAAGCAGAGGGTCCTACATAAGAATAGGCGATGCAGATCTACCGATGACAGAATATGAAATCTACAGTTACGATGCATTCAAATACAAAACTGAGGACGAACTCAGAACAAGTCAGAGAATCGACAGTTCGATGATTGACAATATCCAGCTTGACGCATTTATTGCAAAGGCCGTCTCCGTGAAGCCGAATCTGGTAAATATGGACAAAAAGACACTCATACTTATGAACGGTCTCTCGGACAAGAGAGGGAATCCTACCGTCTGCTCAATAATGCTCTTCGGCAAATATCCTCAATACCTTTCTCCCAACCTCGACATAGTCGCTGTTGTCTGTCCTACAGAAAAATATGCCGAAGAGGCTGTTACAGGAGAGAGGTTCATTGCGAACAAACGCTTTGACGGAACTATTTCACAGATGCTTGAAGGAGCACTCTCATTCGTTCGCCAGAACATGAAGATATCGACGGTGATTGATGAGACAGGCCACAGAAAAGATGTTCCTCAATATCCTTTGAAGGCAATCAGAGAAATCATACTCAACGCTCTCATTCACCGCGACTACAGTATCCATACTGAAAATGATCCCATTCGTATTGAAATGTATCCTGATAGAATAGAAGTGACGAATCCCGGCGCCTTATACGGACGTCTTACCATAGATGAACTCGGCCGAACCAAAGCCGATGTCAGAAACCCATTCCTAGCTCAAGCCCTCGAAATACTCGAGACAACGGAAAACAGATATTCCGGTATTCCCACCATCTATGCAGAAATGAAAAAAGCGGGAAAGCAGGAGCCGAAATTCGAGAACTGCAGAGGGTTCTTCAAAGTCACGCTTTATGATTCTCCTGAAGTAAATCCTGAAATATCAGATGAAATAATAAGGTTCTGCAAGAAGCCCAGAACAAAGGAAACTCTCGCTAAAGAGTTCGGTTATGATGAGAAAAGGCCTTCATATTTTATAAGGAATTTCGTCATTCCTCTCATAGAAGAGGGAAAGCTCAGATATACCCTTCCAGATAAACCGAAAAGCAAAAACCAGAGGATTATCTCGGCTTAATCAAGCTTTCTATACACATGGTATTCGGTGACATCCTTGATGGTTTCACCGTCTATCTGGAGTGGAGTCGGCCGGGAGAACTTTACTGTTATATCCTTTCCTCTATGGAGCGCGACTATACCCTTTTTGTTGACATGCTCGCCTTTAAAGATGGAAGGAAATGCAGCGAGGGTCGCAACTTTACCTTTGCCGTAGAATAGCATAGCTGTCACCGTACCGTCCGCGTTGAGCCTCTCCTGCTCCGGGGCCGCCATCATACCACCACCGTAGTAACGACCGTTCATCGTCGGACATAACCATACCTTTTTGTACTCATACTTCTTTCCGTCCACAATTATCGTACAGTCAGTCGGATGGTAGTGGAACAAAAGCCCTTTTATTGCGATGGAAGTGTAGTTTATATCCTCCATTCCCTTTGCCTTCATCTCATCCCCGACAAGGCAGCAATAGCCGTCAATTCCGTACCCGATGCCGTTTAAAAAGCGATATGTCTCTCCGTTGACAGTCACAAAAGGAAGGTTCTTGATGTACTTGTTGATCTTTATGGGAGCGTCCTTCTCTGTCTTTTCGATATCTCTCAAAAAGTCGTTGCCTGTTCCTGCAGGGTAGTAATAGATGTCGCAGTCTAGATTCATCCCGTCTGTGTCGTTGATAAACCTGTTGAGAGTGCCGTCGCCCCCGACTAGATATATCCTGTCGCCTTCCTTAATGTTTTCCAGGTGTTTTCTATAGCCGTCGAATTTGATGACATCGACTACATCGAGCTCTTCGCCCTTAAGGAGCGCAACAAGTTTATCTCTTCCGTCACTTCCGCTTTTTCCAGATTTCGAATTATAAAACACATAACATACTGCCATTTATTACTCCTCTTTAAGTAAATCCCTCTCCATGAGAGCTCTTACTTCTTCTCCTATTTCACAGCTTCTCGACGAGAGGACCTTTTCCCTCTCTATAACACCAGATACATATATAGTGACATCACTACGCCTGAATCTCTTAATGTTGTTGAATATATTTTCTGTTCCCTTGATTGTAAGAACAACAATTGGTGCATTACCTATTTCGGCTATCCTGAACATGCAGTCATGGAAAGGAAGAAGCGTGCAGTCCTTACTTCTTTTCCCCTCGGGATAGGCCCCGATGGAGACTTCCCTTCTCTCGAGTAATTTACCAGCCTTTCTTATAGTTCCCGCTGCTGCCCTTATATTCTTTCTGTCAATTGGAAGAAAACAGCACTTACGTATGATGCGTCCGAAGACGGGAACTGAGAAGTTCTTCTCCTTCGAGACAAATGCTATATGCCAGGGTTTGAATTCTACCCACGTTACTATCGGATCATAGTTTGAAATATGATTCTGGACAAAGAGGCACTTCTCCCCCTTAGGGACCTTATCTAAACCTATGACGCGGGTGTGGATGCGGAGGAAGAAAAGAATGCGACGCGTTGAAGAGTTAAGAATAAAACGAAAGAATTTACTCTCTTTCTCGTACTCTTTCTTCGGAATGAAAAGCGTAATCAGAAAAAGAAGAATTATATAGAGTACGTAGAGCGCAAGAAGTGTTCCAAGTACATAAAAAATAAACACACAACCTTTCGTCATGTGCTTATTTTATATCTATAGTGCGCTTAATTACAGAGAAAGTTTTCTTAGATGGTTAAAATCCCTCGTCATCATCCATGAAACTCGGTCCGAAAAAGGGATCATATTCCTCCATCAACTTTCCCCTAATGTATTCAAGAGCATCCTTGTACCTTCCCTCCTTAACTTTGGGACAGAGCCAATTCAAATACTCATACTCCCACTCGCTGTATTCGGCAAGCGAAAGATTGAGGAGTGCACGCGCATACGTATCGAAGGCGTCTTTCTTATCATCTTGTGTATAATCACTATCATACGGAAACCATGAATCGAAATTATCCTGCATTTCAAAGAGCACGTCGAACTCCCTGTCCATGCGTTCCTGATCCGGGTTTGGTGGCGGAATGTAAAACATTTTCATACTCTCCTTATAGCGCAATGTGCATCTTATCCATAATCTCATCGAGGTTGCGGTTTCCGATTTCGTTTGCCTTTGCCGTTCCCGCTTCGATTATATCTCTCACATCACTCTTATGCTCTTCATAGTAGTGTCTCTTCTCCCTTATCGGGTCAAGGAGTGCATTCATCTTCTCATTAAGCATCTTCTTGCATTCGACACATCCCATACCGGCTGATGTACATCTCTCCCGTACGCATTCCACACCCTCTTCATTGAAAGCCTTGTGGTAGGCATAGACTGAGCATACATCTGGGTTACCGGGAATCTTGACGCTTACACGGTTTGTGTCTGTCTTTGCATTCCTGATCTTCTTCCATACTTCGTCCGGGGTATCTGAAAGGTAGATTGCGTTGCCAAGGCTCTTTCCCATCTTGCTGTTACCGTCAAGTCCACAGAGGCGTGATACCTGACTGAGCTTATATTCAGGCTCCTTTATAGATGTACCGTACATCTCGTTGAAACGGCGAACAAGTCGGCGTGAATACTCAATGTGCGGAACCTGGTCCTCACCCACAGGAACAAGGTCAGCGTTACAAAATGTAATATCTGCTGTCTGGCTCACGGGGTACCCCAGAAAGCCGTACGTAAGCTTTGAAAAGTCATATTCCCTATTGTCATCCTGGAAGCCATACGAGCGCGCTTCGGTCTTGATTGTCGGGTTAATCAAAAGATGGTTGCATGTCGTAATCATCGAGTAGAACATCGTAAGAACATGTATCGACGGAACATGCGACTGCTGTATAAATGTAACCTTCTCGGGGTCGAGGCCAACGGAGAGGTTATCCATAGTAATCTGATAAATCGAGTCATATATGAGCGAAGGGTTCTCAGCGTGCGTAGTAAGCGCCTGTACATCGGCAATGAGGATGAACTCCTCGTACTCGTCCTGAAGAGCAACCCTATTTCTGAGTGACCCGCAATAGTGGCCAAGGTGCAACTTCCCCGTAGGCCTATCTCCTGTCAAAATCCTTTTCTTATCCATTAGTTTCTCCCTTTGCAATTCTGACAGTTACATCCCGAGGAATGGGGATTGTCAGTACAATAGTATCCACTGCCCTTATATATTACAGCGCCGGGCTCTGTAATTGTTCTTTTACTCACACCGCCGCATACGGGGCATACATCATCACTGTCGGAGTCACTGAAGCTCTTAAAAGCATCATACTCCTTATTGCACTTAGTGCATTTATAGCTGTATATAGGCATTATAATAACCCTCCAACATTGCTTTCAATCAAATTCGAGGCACTCTCCTTCGCCTTTCCGGTAAGCGTGTAGTCTGTTATGACAACACTACTCTTCTCTGCGACAAAGACATTCGAGAGGGCTTTAATATCGAGTGCCTCACCCTCCCGTCTCTTCTCCTGGATAATCTGGTTACGAAGTATTGTATTGAGCGCCCTCGCTTCGCTTTCCCCCACTGTCTCTATGAACCCCGACATCTTAAGTTCCCCGTCCTTATTATTAAAGAGGAGACAAACCCTTGTTATGCCGTCCATAACGGTCTGGGGGATATCGAACCCGAGAGAAGAGAGGCTCTCGGGGGAGTAGATATAAACAGAGAAGGAAGAAGACGCCATTAATGACGCTGTCTCGTCATCAATTCTCTTCACCCTCTCGAGGTAGCTTCGCTCATAAAAGGAGGGATAGTCGCCGCTCGAGAAGAGAAGAATGCCGTTCTCGGGGGAATAGAGGGAGTAAACGGAGTCGGTGTACCAACTTATCTTTCCTTCATCATCCTTCACTTTATCGAAAGAAGATGAAAGGGAAAGAAGGCTATTCGTCCCCCATTTCGATATGTTCCCTTCCACGGCCCCCGAAACTGTCTCCTCCTCAATAGAGACGGTGATTCTATCGGCCTTCTTAACGAGTGCATTATCCTTAGCGCTAGTGCCTACAATTTTCTCCGCATCCCCCCGTCTTATGCTCTCTCCGTCCGCTGTAACCACCACTTCGCCTTCTCGTCCTAAAGCCTGGAAATAGTATTCCTCTCTAAAAGGAGAATGGTGGACACACGAGGAAAGAAGAAGAGTTATCAAAAGAACAAAGAGGATGCGCTTCAACTTTATTTAACCTTCTCTACAAGCACTGAGACTTCACTCTCGTTGATATCTGCCTTCCTGCCGTTGTTTTCAGCAACTGTCAGGGATGATGAAAGAGTCTCCTTCATAATGAAGTCTTTATGTACTTCGACTGCCTTTCTGAAGTTCTCGTCACCCCAGAGTGTGAGGTTAATATGGTCAGCAACATCGAGCCCTATATCCTTACGCTCTGTCTGAACAAGACGCACGAGGTCTCTGCTTATACCTTCAAGAAGAAGATCCTCAGTCACCTCTGTGTCGTATCCGACGGTAAGTTCGCCTTCGTTGAGAACTTTGACGTGCTCCTTCTCCGTTCTCTGAATTACAAGGTCGCCTTCTGTGACATCAATCTCGCCGTCGGAGTATTTAATCTTCTCGCTTTCTCCATTGAGGATATTCGATATCTTTTCTCCGACAAGGCCCTGGATGTGGGATGCAACTTCCTTCATGGACTTACCAAGCTTTGCGCCCAGCACCTTGAAGTTTGCCTTTGCCGAATAAGATACGAGGTCCTCCTCGTTCTTTCTTACAAAGACAGATTTGACATTGAGCTCTTCCTTGAGAATGTCTATGTCCTTCTCGAGGATATCTCTTGTATCCTTATTGCGGCTTACAACGACGAATTCCTTGAGAGGCTGACGAATCTTGAGGTTGGATTGAGCTCTGAGTGAGCGTCCCATCTCGACAGCCTTCATAACGACCCTCATCTCCTCTTCCTTGACTCTGTCGCGTTCACTTTCGTTGTAGACAGGATAGTCACAGAGGTGGACTGAGAGAGGCATATCATCGGTACGGAGGTTCTGATAGATAGTCTCTGTGACAAACGGAATCATAGGAGCAGCAACCTTACAGAATGTAAGAAGTACTCTATAGAGTGTGTTGTATGCATCCTTCTTGTCGCTGTCGTTCTCACTTCTCCAGAAGCGTCGGCGGCTACGTCTGATGTACCAGTTATTGAGGTCATCGATGAAAGATACAACTGCACTTGTTGCGTCGCTGATCTGATAGTTGTCAAAAGCTGTAGTCGTCTTTTCAACTAGCGCCTCTAAGTCTGAAATAATCCACTTGTCAAGCGGGTTCTTTAAGTCCTTTGTTGCAGTCTGGGACGGCTCATACCCGTCGATATTTGCATATGTTACAAAGAATGAGTATGCGTTCCAAAGAGGAATGAGGAGCGACTTCAACACGTCCTTTACGAGTTCATCGGAGTACTTAACGTCATCGGCTCTGACAAGTGTCGAGTTGATGAGGGCAAACCTCAAGGCATCGGCACCATACTCCTTAACGACATCCATCGGGTCTGTGTAGTTGTGCTTACTCTTACTCATCTTCGAGCCGTCTTCAGCAAGAACGATTCCCGATACGATACAGTGCTCGAAAGCAGGCTTAGCAAAAAGTCCGGCAGCAAGGACAGTCAATGAATAGAACCATCCTCTTGTCTGATCGAGGCCTTCGTTAATAAAGTCTGCAGGGAAAAGCTGATCCCAGTTCTCCTTGTTCTCGAATGGATAGTGCTGCTGAGCATACGGCATGGAGCCGGATTCAAACCAGCAGTCGAAGATATCTGGAATACGGCGCATCGTGCCCTTTCCGTCGGGGCTCGGCCAAGTGAGGGAGTCGACAAAGTGCTTATGGAGGTCATCTACCTTCTGACCACACTTCTTCTCAAGCTCTTCAACCGAACCTATTACTTCAATATAATTCGAACCGTCGCACTTCCATACAGGAATCGGGTTACCCCAGAAGCGGTTACGGCTGATAGCCCAGTCTCTTGCACCCTCAAGCCACTTGCCGAAGCGTCCGTACTTGATGTGCTCGGGCACCCATGTAATCTGGTCGTTGCATTCAAGCATCGTTTTCTTAATCTTCTGTACATCGACAAACCAGCAGCTCATTGCCTTGTATATCAAAGGCTTACCGGTGCGGTAGCAGAAAGGATATGAGTGGAGATAGTTCTCCCTCTTTACAAGCTTTCCGTTAGCCTTGAGCCATTCGATAATCGGTTTATCTGCATCCTTAACGAACATACCCTCCCAGAGAGGTACTTCAGCTGTGAACTTGCACTCTTCGTCGACAGGACATACAACAGGAACTGATGGGAGTTTTGCCTTCATTGTTCTGTAGTCGTCCTCACCGAAGCCTGAAGCTGTATGAACAATACCACATCCGTCTTCGACTGTGACGTAATCTGCCGTCACGACCTGGAATGCACCCTTCTCCTTGAGAGACGCAAAGAACGGCATCAATGGCTCATACTTCATGCCGACAAGGTCTTTACCCTTGACTGTTCTGACGACTTTACATCCCTTCTCGTCCTTGTAGTACTTACCGAGGAGGTTCTTAGCCAGGTAATAGTGCGCGCCATCATCCTCGTCCTCGACTTCGACGTAGTCAATGTCCTCTCCCACTGCAAGCGCAAGGTTTGAGGGAAGTGTCCATGGCGTTGTCGTCCAAGCAAGGAAGTAGCTGTTTTCTGTGCCGTCAATCTTGAAGCGCACCGTTACAGCCTGATCTGTTACATCCCTATATCCTCCGAGGGAGACTTCCATGTTTGAAAGAGGAGACGCAAGAAGAGGGGAATACGGAAGGACATTGTAGCCTTCGTAGATAAGGCCCTTATCGTAGAGTGTCTTGAAGACCCACCATACCGACTCCATGTATGACTTATCCATCGTCCTGTAGCCGTTATCGAAATCGACCCAGCGACCTGTGCGCGTGATAGCTTTCTTCCATTCAGATGTATACCTGAGGACAATCGAGCGACACTCTTCATTGAACTTGGCAACACCATATTCAACAATATTGCTGTGACCCGATACTCCGATTGTCTTTTCCATTTCCGCTTCAACCGGAAGTCCGTGACAGTCCCATCCGAAGCGCCTTACGACCCTCTTTCCCTTCATCGACTGATAGCGGGGAATAGCGTCCTTGATAGTGCCGGGTAATATATGTCCGAAGTGAGGAAGTCCCGTTGCAAAGGGAGGTCCATCATAGAAAACAAATTCATTATCTTTCGGTCTGGAATCAACGGATTTCTTATAAATCTCGTTCTTATCCCAGAATGCTAGAACTTTCTCTTCTTCCTGAGGAAAGTTAACCTTATTATTCACAGGTTCAAACATCTTGGTTTCTCCTATATTTTTCCTTTCAATTGTAAGGTTTTGTACACCCTTTCTTCAAGGGGAGGAAGAGGCCCTTCTATGCCAAAAGAGAAAACTGTGCTACATTCGTCTCATGTTGTACAAAGCACCTGATGACCTCATAAAGATAGCAGAGATATTCACATCCCACGGCTATGAGCTGTATCTTGTGGGAGGTGCTGTCAGAGACTACATACTTGGAAAGGAAAACCACGACTATGACCTCACAACCTCTGCTCTTCCCGAGGAAGTGAAGGCAATGTTTAAGGCAACAATCAACACAGGGCTTAAGCACGGGACGGTAACTGTTGTTTTCAACCGTCAACACTATGAAATAACAACATTCCGTACCGAAGGCGACTACTCAGATTCCCGCCATCCCGACAGTGTTACTTTCGTGCGCTCCTTAGACGAAGACTTGAAGAGGCGTGACTTTACAATCAACGCACTTGCCGTGAATATACTTACTGGAGTAATCATCGACAGGCACGGTGGTATTGAGGACCTTGAAAAGAGGATAATCAGGGCTATCGGAGTTCCAGAAGAAAGATTTAAAGAAGATGCATTGAGAATGCTCAGGGCCTGTCGCTTTTCCTCAAAACTCGATTTCGATATAGAGGAAGAAACACTCCTCTCGATTAAAGACCTCCACGGGAATATAGAGAAGGTATCTAAAGAGAGGATAAAGGACGAATTAGATAAACTCCTTCTATCCCCATACCCGTCAAAAGGCCTGATGTATATGGAAGAAACGGGACTCTGGGAAGCTATAATGGGCAGAGTTGAGCTCACTCCTTCTATTTACTCGTCCCTCAAAAGGGCAAAGGAAGCCTACCTCCCCCTTACATCCCTCTACTCTATCCTCTTTGCTTATACAGAGAAAGAAAAGATAGAAAAAATTCTCGACACTCTCAAAGCGTCAAACAAGGAAAGGGGCGAAATACTACTCCTTGTGTCAGATTGGGATGTTGACACAGCACAAAAAGATCCGGTTTCATTGAGGCGGAAGATAAAGAAGGTCGGTAAGGAGAATGTGGAGTCTCTTATCGCACTGAGAAAAGCGCTCGGAAAGAATAGCGCGGAAGACAAAGAATATGACTCGGCACTCGAAATGGAGGCGAGGAAAAATCCACCACTTTCAATAAAAGAACTCAACATAAAGGGTGAAGACCTCAAGGGGATAGTACCCCCAGGACCGGAAATGGGTCGTATTCTCAATGTCCTACTCGAAATGGTAATAGAAAATCCCTCACTCAACGAGAGAGAGGGACTACTACGAAAAGCAGAGGAGCTTCACTCCCTGTAGCTGATTTCTTCTGTATTATTGGGTTCAAGGCCAAGGTGAATAAGGGCTTCGCGCGCTGCATTCTGCTCTGCGTGCTTCTTGCTCTTTCCATTCGCAGGTCCGTATGTCTTACCCTCAACCTTGACTGTGACTGAGAAGACCTGGTCATGGTCGGGCCCACTTTGTGACACGAGCGTGTACTCCGGAACCCTACCCTTTCTCTTCTGGTAATATTCCTGGAGCTTTGTTTTGTAGTCCTTATAGCTGACCTTGTTTTTCAAAACCTTCTGAATCTGGAAAGGGATAAACGAAAGCACAAACGTCCTTGCGTCCTCGAGGCCCTTATCGAGATAGATGGCGGCAATAACGGCTTCCATCGCATCTGCCTGTATGGCCTTCTTTCTCGCCCCGCCCTGACTCTTCTCACCTCTACCAATTAATAGATAGTTCTCGAACTCAAGTTTTGATGCTATCTCCGAGAGGGAGTCTTCGCTGACGACAATCGCCTTTATCTTCGAGAACTCCCCTTCATGATATACACCATAGTAGTTCTCGAATAAATACTCAGCAGTAATTAAATCGAGTACGGCATCCCCCAAAAACTCCAGCCTCTCGTTGTTGTCACACCCACCCTTCATCTCATTGGCATAGGATGTGTGTGTGAAGGCTAGATTCAGGAGCTCTATGTTCTTGAAATCAAGATTATTGGACTTTTGAAAATAAATAAGCTCCCTTTCTCTCTCTTGAGTAAGAACGGGAGCCTTGAATTGCATCAAACTCAACTTAGTTAAGTTCCTTCATCAAATATTTAACAGCGTCTCCGACTGTCTCGAAGCTGTTAGCCTCATCATCAGAGATTGTGACGCCTGTCTCTTCCTCAAGAGCATAAACAAGGTCATAGGTATCGAGACTGTCTGCTCCGAGGTCCTTGCGGAAAGATGCTTCCATAGTAACCTTATCGGGATTGACTCTCAGCTTTTCCACAACAAGACTTTTTACTTTGTTGAATATTTCAGCTTCTGTCATGAGATTACTCCTCATCCATCTTGATTACGCTCTTACCTGCATAGTAGCCACACTTCGGGCATACACGGTGTGAAGGAATCAAGTTACCACATGTCTGGCATGTGCTGAGATTTGGAGCTGAGAGCTTCATATTTGCAGCCTTTCTTGATGCTGCTCTGCTTTTACTTGTTTTATACTTAGGAGTTGCCATTTTTAAACCTCACTATTATTACTTGAATGTTTCGGTTTGTAAGTCTACCAAAAGACTTCACCCTCGTCAACAGAGGGAACCAAACCGCAATTACTATACTAAACTTGAGGCAAAGAGTTCAAGTAGCTTGTTGAGCAAAGGTGGGAAATATCAAATAATGAAAGCGTGAAAGCATTGAGAGAGATATATCTTATACCTGTAAAAATCTACCGTGGCATTTTAAGCCCACTCAAGGGTATGCCGACATGTCGCTACTCGCCGTCGTGCTCGGAGTATTTTCTCCTCTCTGTCAGGCGCTTCGGCATAGTAAAAGGAACAATCCTCGGCCTCTCAAGACTCCTGCGCTGTCGTAATCGTTACTTCGGAGGCCCCGACCCCATTCCCGATGCCTTCAGCTTCAAATACATAAAGGACCAATACATAGTGCGCCGTAAGCCGAAGGGATTCGATAAGGAAGTGAAACCGAATTAGGACTGTTTACTTTTTCGGATGGAAATCATCAAAAG
>CAVJEL010000037.1:0-17918 GCA_963648635.1 Ruminococcus intestinalis | reverse complement strand
CATCTTGTAGTCTCTGATGACGCCTTCCTTCTCGACCATTCTCTTGAAACGCTTGATTGCTTTCTCGAGTGGTTCTGTTTCTTCAATTTTAACGAATGCCATAATATCTCACCTCCTCTGCCCGCAGGCTCAAGAATCTTGGAAACTATACCAAATAGGAAAAGTAATGTCCATCACCCGCAAGGCCCTTCTTGAAGCGAAAATTCAACAATTGCCCCGGCTGACAAAGCAAAGCGTCATTTTCAGCCATAAAGTCTTAACGAAGTTTTCTTTGAGGCCATAGATTCATCTTCTTGAATGGAAGCTGTGGCCATTTCAGGTTCCACTAGGGCTGACTTTTACAGTGGTCGTAATTTTCTCCATTTTTATGTTGACTTACACTGAAAGTTTAAGTAGTAAATTTTATGTGAATTGATGAGATTCAAATGGCATAGAATAAGGAGGCAACATCATGGCAGAGGAAAAGATCACAAAGCTTTCTGAGGAAGATCTTGATAAGGTAGCCGGTGGCTTTGGGATTGGCTGCGATCGACACAAGGAAGCCTTTTATCACATAGGGGATGATGGACGATATTCCGTTACCGAATTCGAATTTGACTGTGATGGAAAGTACTATCCGCGGGTTATGGCGCAGATAGTAAGCGGGATAAAGGATCCCCAATACTGTTTCTTCCTCCATACGGTTTCATATTATGTCGATGCCGAAGATTGGAATGCACGCCTAGAAACGTGGCAACTCCAGGGCTACTCCGTCCATAAATGGTGACAAAATCCCATACAGCACCAATAGTCAACATAATCCCATAAAGTAGATAGGTTGTTATTTTTCACAATCCCTAACACCTGAATCATAGTTTCCGTTTTTCTTATTTAAAGGGAAACTCGGAACTTCACTTCCTCCCTCTTTCCGTCGAGGGTATACCCAATTGTGACGCCACCGTCTTCTGCAATCACCTTCACATCTTCCGCCTTCTCGAATAGTGTACGGAGGCGACTGTACTCTTTCCTCTGGCTTTCCGTGTAGTGGGATGGCATATCAGAAGTGAGGAAGACGTTCCCGAGGAGTGCGTTGATTGTCCCGAGGGTATTCTTCTGCTCCTTGGTCAATTTACAGTTCTCGTCCCTGAGGAAGAATACATCGGGGTCGCTGCCGTAAGCGCGCTTATTTAGCTCACGGCGGAAAACAGTGTTGTTTATAGCCTGTTTTGTAGATACCCGTTCCCTATGAAATAGGCGCATGTACCAGACATCATCCCAGTCCAGTCCTACATCACAGCTAACACGGCAATAATCCACTACTCCGAATGCCGGCATTACAGGAACACCGCATCCGAGAATCTCTTTTTCACCACAAAGGGTGCGAAGAAGTTCCATTGCGCGGTACATTCTTCCCGCCCTGCTCTCCTTTTCATTACCGAAAGGTGCTACTCCGTAGAGAAAATCAAGTTTAACAAGGTCAAATCCCCATTCATTGAGTACTCGATCAAAGACCTTCTTTAAGTAGTCCACTACTTCCGGGTTGTCTATATCGAGGGAATAGAAAGAGCTCCAGTTGCAACCACAGCACCATGGCTTTCCATCTACCTTCAATAGCCAGTCGGGGTGATTACGGAAAACAGCAGAGTCTTTTTCCGCAACAAACGGCGCAAGCCACAGCCCTGCCTTAAATCCGCTGTTGTGGATTTCGTCCACCATTCCTTTGAGCCCGTTAGGGAACTTCTCTTTGTCTGGCTCAAGCCAATCGCCAACCTTAGGCTCCCAGCCGTCGTCGATTTGGAATAAGTCCCATTTCTTGAAAAGGCTCTTACAGCCCTCTAAATCCTCTCGGATTGCACCTTCCGTTATATCTTGATAGCGGTTATACCAGCTTGAGTAACCCGCAATCTTTTTCTCTGTCCTCGGCTTTATCCCCATAGCCTTGAACCAGGCATCGAAAACCTCGTCTTCGCTTCCCTCGGCAAAGAATAGGTCGAAAAGAGGATATGCCCCACCTGAGTGTCTCACGCCGACAGAGTCTCTTTCAAGCGTCAACACTTCCTTCCGGCTGTCGTAGCGGAAGATTGTGTAACCCGCCCTCTCATCAAGAGACGCAATAAGCTTGAAGTGACCCTTCTTGCGGAAATAACAATATGAGAAGCCGTGGCTCTGACCTTTGTTGTGCCCATAGTTCACAAAATGATAATCACCATAGCGGTCGAAGAAGTATTTTTTGACGAGGAATGAAGGAATATGGTCAGTACCGCGGAGTTTTCCGTCCTTATCGAGTTCGGGAGTGTATGTCCACGTTTGATAGCCGTTCATAAAGAGCTTCTCGCCATCTATCATTTTCCACGGAAGTTCTGCCTTAATGCTTAGTATCTTACCTTGAGGAAGAGGGGAGCTTATATGCACTTCACCGCACTCTTTGATGCTGTAGTCGCCCTCTTTTACTCCGCCTGTAGTCTGAGCTATCCAGTGCATATTCTCAGTCATTCTTCTTCCCCTTTTTAGATAGAAGTTCGCTTATTTCTCCAGCTCTTTCATCTGTTAAAACGAATTTACGACGGAAGAGAATTAATGCAACGGCCAATACCAGCATCGGAAGAACAGTCATCATCAGCCTTAGCCCCATAAGAGTTCCTGCGCTCTGGACTGCAACAGGACCTGTTTCATCTGTGTTTCCCACAAGTCCTATTAAATCGAGTCCGATTCCTGTTAAAAATACCGCAACACCTGAAGCTGCCTTGACGACGAAGGTCTGCATGGAGAAGATGACACTCTCCTCGCGGCGCCCTGTTTTGAGCTCTCCGTAGTCAACGCTGTTTGATAAAAACAAGGTTGTCAGGACACTCAACATACCGTTACATGCAAATACGACAACGCCCGGGACACAGAGGAGAATCAAACTATGTGATAGCCCAATAAGGCAGAAAACAAGGAGTGTTGCATAGCCACATAAAGCTAGGACGAGGCTTAGGTGGAAGACCTGTGTACTCGAGAGTTTTCTGCGAAGGAGTGGATATAAAACCATCATACCGAGTATCTGGGCGGCGCCGCCGACAGTGGAGAAGAGCGTGTAGGTTGCTTTCCATCCCGTGCCGCCGAAATCATACTTGAAGAAGTAGATTATGAAGTTCGATGTCAGATATAAAGCCGAGTTGATGAGTACGATGCTGCCCACGACTACCATTGCCTGGTCGTTACGGAAAAGCGCCGAGAACATCTCCTTCACTGTCGCTGTCTTCATCTCGCTTCTTGTGTTCTCCTTCACCGATGCACAGCAGATCACTTCCGTCACGACAAAGATAACCGAGACAATCAATGCTACATATCTGAAACCAATCCTTTCACTGGTTCCTCCGAACATGCCGACAAGAAGCATGGTGAACATTGCGATGATTGCTGATCCGACGCCTGCGCATGTACGTCCGACCATTGATAGGTTTTCACGGTCTTTCGGGGTCTCTGTTACGGCCGGAATCATTGACCAATAGGGGATATCCATCATGGTGTAGGTAACACCCCAGAGGATGTAGACGATGCTGAAATAAACCATCAATGCCGCTTCACTCATTACAGGAGCAGCAAAGAGAGCATAGAGCACGAGCGCGTTGAGAATAGTTCCGGAGAAAATCCACGGGCGGAATCGACCCCAGCGTGTACGTGTTTTTGCCACAACAACACCCATAAACGGGTCGTTTAGTGCGTCAAAGAAGCGGGCTATCATAAGAATGAGACCCACGAAGCTTGCGGAAAGCCCCAGTACATCCTGATAGTAATACATCACATATGAAGAAGACAGGGCATATACCATATCCTTACCCACAGCACCGATGCCGAACGCGGCTTTCTGTTTTATTGTCAAATCCATTCTTTATCCTCCTTTTCGATATCAAACTCCAATATAGCAGGTTCCATCCCTGAAGCATTGATAACCAGCTTTGCTTTTCCTTTTCTTCCGACTGTGCGGATATAAGTTCCCGTCATACCGCCCTCTGCAACCGCAGTCTCCGGCCCGACAAGGGATGCGTCTCCCTCTAAAGTAAAGTGCACCGGTAGAAGTGCATATGGCGCGATATTCCCGTTCTCGTCGAGAATACGCACTCTGACAGCGGCCATATCGTAAGTATCTTTTTCCGCCAAAGTTGTTCGGCTTACTTTTACCTCGAGGTGGAGCTTAGCACTTGGAGAGAGCGTTACACTTTTGACAACCTTTCCTTTCTCTACTGCATCAAAGCGCCACCTTGTTGCCTCGCCTCCCCAGTTACCAACATATTTACCGTAAAGGGCAACGCCGTCGGAGAAGCTCATTTTATAGCGGAGCATACACCACGCCATCTTGAGTGTGTATCTGAGCGGAAGCCCGGAAAGAGTATATTTCCCGGCAGCAAGGAGACAATCGTGAAGAATGGAGGCCTTAGACGGCGGGAAGTGCTCCTGAGTCTCTAATAGTTCACCGATGGTATCATCAACGACAAACGGAGGATGAGGAAGAGACGTCCACTCACTTTTGTGAAGGTTTGTCACAAAAATATCGTTTTTATAAAGCTTCACCTCTTCAGCATTGCTGAATGCGTAGATATCACCAATCTGCCCCGCAGGACTGTCACCGATAGCCATTGACGACGATATCTCAAGTACAGGCTCTCTTTCTCCCTGACTCGAATAGACTGCAGAAGCAAGTTTAGGGTTACGGAACATATCCATCACGCCGTGGTAACATATCCTGTCGCCAGAGCCAAAATCCTTATGCGTCTGGTAGTCGAACATACACCAGCCAAAGCATCCTGCGTGCTCGCCACTCTCGTATGCTGCATTCTGGACCCTCACGTGTCTCAAGGCATGTTCCTGACGGTGCGGGCCGTCATCAAAGGCCTTCGTTGGGTACATATGACCGTTGCACTCGGAGATAAGAAATGCTTTTTTCATATCGGGAGTGACATCTTTTTTCTTCTTTGCGCCCGGTGTCACTCCGTTATGGGAGAAGTCATTGTAGGCATATACGTCCTCGAGGAGGTGGCTTTTCTCGAGGTATCTTACTCCCGAGGTTGCACGGCTCGGGTCTAGGCTGTGTGCAATTTTATTTGTGCGAGTATAGAACTCGTCATCGTCCGTGCTTTCGTTGATACGAACTCCCCATAGTATGATAGAGGGATGGTTACGGTATTGAAGAATCATCTCCTCAAGCATACGACATGCCTCATCCTTCCATTTTTCATCCCCTACATGCTGCCATCCCGGAAGCTCTGTAAATACCAAAAGGCCCAGCCTATCGCACTCATCAAGAAAATATTGACTCTGCGGGTAGTGGCTTGTTCTCACCGCCGTGCACTCCAGTTCTTCCTTGAGAATGCGTGCATCCTCCTCCTGGAGACTCCTCGGCGCTGCATATCCTATATACGGATAGCTCTGATGGCGGTTGAGACCACGGAGGAATGTCTTCTTTCCATTAAGGTAAAAGCCGTCAGCCTTAAAAGAGGCAATGCGGAAACCGAAAGTCACGACTTTGGAGTCAATGACCTTGCCCTCTTTATCTAATAGTTCTGCCCTGGCATTGTACAAAACAGGATGGTTTATATCCCAGGGCTCAACATCCGAAACAGATATCTCCGCCTTCCCTTTTTCTGTGGCTTCTACTCTCTTTTCCTGGAGTACCCTGCCCTGTGTTGTCTCCACCTTGATATTTATCCCTGAAACATCAGCTACATTCTCTGCTGTCCACTCGACACTAGCCGTAGTCAATGTCGGGGTATAAACAAAGAGGTCCGTAATACGGTTTATTGGCGACGTCTCCAGCCACACTTCCCTGTAGAGTCCACCGTATGTTAAATAGTCGATGACAAAGCCGAATGGAGGGATGGACGGGTCCTCGTGGGAATCCAACTTAACTGAGACAAGGTTTTCCCCGTCTCTATCCACAAGGTCTGTTATCTCAACGGTGAATGCTGTGTACCCGCCTTTATGTTCCCCTGCCTTCTTTCCATTGACAAAGACAACAGCTTGATGAGCAGCCCCATCAAAGCGGAGAAAAAGACGTGGCGCCACATCTTTTGACGGCACACGAAAACGCTTACGGTAGCCCGATAGCATCTCATAGTCTTGAGGAGAGGCATAGTGCAATTCCACTTCCTTGACTGTGTGCGGAAGACGAACTGTTTCCACTTCCCCAACATCGAGGCCCTCAGCAAATTCCTCCGTCCAACGGGGAGTAAATTCCCAGTCGTCGCAAAAGCTATATTTCATCGTGTAGCACTCCTTTCAATGTAGATGGTATTTCCCTTCCCGGAGACAATGGCTTCGATATTCCTGATGTAGCAGCTGCATCTAAGTTCCTTTCGGGGATAAATTCATCTTCCAGTTTCAATCTTAAAGCGGAATATGGCACATATCAAACTGTTTCATCTTTTTTAGACTTCGCCTTCTGTCGTTTTTTTCAAAGAAAAGACCTTCTACCTTAAGGGAAATTAAGGTAACCTTTTTGTATGTTGAATCTTGGTTTCAGAGCCCATGACTTCGGCTCGTTCTCCTCAGTAGAGGAACTTGGTAAGAATATCGAATCGTTTTATCCATCATCGATTATCCAGCTGGCACTGAAGAAAGTAGTGCCGTCATCAAAGGCATGGAAGGATTGGGATGAGGAATATGTAGAGGGCGTCACATCGACTCTACTCTCACACGGCGTCAAAGTTGCCATCATCGGATGCTACATAAATCCGGTACACCCTGATGAAGAGAAGAGAAAGAGTGAAATCGAACGCTTCAAGACAAGCCTGAGGCTACACTCATACTTCGGCACCAAAATCGTTGCAACGGAGACGGGAACACAGAACCCCAACGGTGGCTACTCGCTTTTGACAAGTGACCCCAAATACCTTGAAGTATTCTACTCCTCCCTCTCCCAGATGGTTGAGGAAGCAGAGAAATGGGGTGCATATTGCACAATAGAAGCTGTAAACCACAACCATACAATGACAAGTCTCGAGAGAATGGCAGAGATGCTCGAGAAGTTCCCTTCAAAAAACCTTAAGGTTCTCCTCGACCCTGTAAACCTTGTCCCCTACACAGGTATAAAGGAAAAGGACGGAAGTGAACTCATCAAGCCTACAGCAGAAGCGCAGAAGGCATTCTACAGTCCTATACTTGATGTATATGGCAATAGGCTCGTTGCCATCCATTGCAAGGACTATATCCTATCGGAGAACGGCACGAAAATCGGAGACCTTCCCGCCCTCACAGGTGTTTTCGACTGGCAGGGTTTCATGAGCGAAATGAAAAAAAGACATTATGATATCCCATGGTCACTCGAGAACATGAATCCCGCAACACTCAAAGAAACAGTCGACACGCTCCAGGCTATGTGGGAGAAGGCATAACCTAAACATGTTCATACGAGGCCTTTTTAAAGAAGGCCTCATATTTCCACTACTTCTAGCCATCCTATCCAGCTTTCCTCTCATTCTTTCATGCACAAGAAAAGCACCCACCATTTCTGATAGATGCCCACCTTTATTTGTTTTATTCAATCAAAACAGTTCCACCCTATTCATTAAGAAATCCAGCAGATTGCAATGAAGGAATCCCTTATCATCATAGTAGTGGTGTGGTATATCATCACGGATAACGACTTTCTTGAAAAAGTCTCCTGTCAAGGCTAATGAACCAAGTTCAGAGTCCACCTTTTCATCTTTACTCATTTCATATGCGCTTTGGATATAGATTCTTCTGTCCAGGTCATTCACGACAAAATCGATTTCTTTCTGAACCTTACTATCGTTTCTCCGGTCATATACAACGCCTACATCCACTTTGTATCCACGTCTGATCAGCTCGTTGTATATGATGTTTTCCATGATATGCCCCGGATCATACTGGCGGTAATTCAATCTGGCATTTCTCAGCCCTATATCTGTGTAGTAATATTTGTTGGGGTAATTGAAATATGTCTTGCCCTTAATATCATATCTCTTGGCTTCTGATATCAAGAAGGCATCTTCCAACTTCTCAATGTAGGAACTGACCAAGTTATTGTCCACTTTTTCTCTGATAGAACTACCGATTGCATTTGCAATATTTGTCGGGTTTGTAAGAGAGCTTATGGACGACGCCAGGTAATCGAGGATGTGTGATAATACATCCTCCCTTTGAATCCTACCATGCTCCTTTAAGTCCTTCAGATAAGTTTCAGAGAAGAGAGCGCTTAAATACTCCATCTTCTCCCTGTCAGTTTTCTTGGCTGTGATCTCGGGCATGCCACCGAAACGCATATACTCTTCCAGGACTTCTCTTTCACTTCCCCCATAAAAATCATAGAGCTCTTTAAATGATAACGGGTATACGTGAATCTGTGTTGATCTTCCCCTGAACTCTGTAGCTATGTCACTTGAAAGCATTTTTGAATTGCTTCCTGTCACATATACATCAAGGTTCTTATACCCCCGCAGTTCATTGAGCATGTCGTAGATTGAAACTTCATCCGAGCCGTACTCATTCTTTAGAACAGCTTTTTTTGACATCTGTACTTCATCAATGAAAAGATAAAATTTCTCACTCTCTCTATCTGCCAGCTTCTTCTCTACCATATCGCATAGAGCAATAGGATTCCTATAAACAAAGTCCTTCCTTTTATCCAGCTGCAGTTTGATGATGTTTTCTTCCTTTACACCGGAAGAAAGAAGAGAGTCATTGAAAATATCAAACAACAAAGTTGACTTCCCTGCCCTTCTCAAACCAGTAATCACCTTGATGTTTCCATCCCACATGGCTGCCTTTATTTTTTCCAGATACTCGTCTCGTTTTATCACCCAAGCGCCTCCCTGATATCTACATCTTCGGACGGAACCGTCCTAACTTATAGATATTATAGCGATTATCGATATGAAATCAAATGTAAAATCTACATCTTCGTCCGTTTCCGTCTCAAGTTATAGATGTTGTGTCATAAAGGATTCATATCAGAGGGTATGGAGAGCTGTCGACAGCTCATGTATTCCTGCTTTCAGAGATGCCGATAGTTATCAAAAAAATGTGGCACTCGAGAGAAGATATGCCACACGTTATGATTTTGTAGTTCTACCTTTTTCTGTCTTAACGGCTTCAGACACCCATAATCCGGGCTGTCTTAAGTATTGCAGTCTGGGTTTTGCTGTCCCCGACTTCCCCTTTCATTACCATATCGACAAAGGTTTTGAGAGGAATTTCGACGACGTTGAGAAATTCATCTTCATCGAGGTGACGCTCTCCCTTTTTCAAGCCACGGGCAATGTAGAGCCAGATAGTCTCAGTTGTATATGCGACAGAAGGATAGAGCGCCCCGATTTCAATCCACTCGTCAGCTTCATACCCCGTCTCCTCTCTAAGCTCCCTCTTTGCTGCTTCAAGATGGTCTTCATCAGCAGAGTCCAGTTTACCGGCAGGTATTTCGACGATAACCTTATCAAAAGGATACCTGTATTGATGCTCGGCTATAACATTACCGTTATCGAGAAGAGGGACAACGGCTACAGCACCGTTATGCTTGATGAGCTCCCTTGTGCTTTTCTTTCCGTTCGGGAGGATGATTTCATCCTTGAATACATGTAATAGGCGTCCGGAGAAGACTTCTTCCGAGCTGACTGTTTTCTCTCTTAAGCTTTCTGTTTCCTTATCCATAAACATCTCCTAGAGTAAATATTGCTCTTCAAAGGAAACAGGGCGCCTGTTTTCCATGAGAGTCTTTTCAAGATATTTCTTATCGAGTGCAAGGTCTTCGACAATACGGCGTAGTAGCACTTCGCTTATGAGATTCTGCTCCGAGAAAAGGAAGCAGAGTGCCTTCTCTGCAATACGTGAGGGAAGAAGCGAATTGAGGTAGATATCGTAATTCGGGTCGCCACTGTAGCGTGTTTTCAGCGACTCGCATAGTAGCGATGATTTAATATCATTCTTGAGTGCATAGAGCTCCCTCATCAAAGGCTCTGTGTTGCCTTTCCCTGCGTCGAGTCCAAGCGGCTTGAGGGTGAAGAATGTGTACTCCTTCCCCGGAAGGTAGTGGTGCTTGTCACAGCGCGCTGCATAATTGGGCTCGTCACCACCCTCTTTAACCTTATCGCCTCCGACAACGATTAGCGGGTCGAAATAAAGTGCCGGACACTCCTTTCCGTCCACGAGGTAATACCTATATGTATAGAATGCACTACCCAGGCAACTCTTCTCCTCGCAATATGCCGTGAGGGGAAGTACGTCCGATGCTATATCGAGCATAAGGCGTGCAGTTGAGTTGAAGAATTCGCGCCTGAAGTTGAGAACAAGTGTCGGGAAGACGAACATACATCCTTCCTCGACAGCCCAGTTACGCGCAACGTAGGCAAGCCTTTCGTCAAAGAACGAAGCCTCGTCGATAATAAATGTTCCGACAGTCGGATTATCTTTCAAAACCTGTTCGAAGTCGAAGGAATCACGAACACGCGCAATATTCTCGCCACACCTTATATACCCGCTGCGGTAGGCAAGCGCATCCTCGGGATAATCGGTAAACCTCACACCGTCTATGACTGTGCGGATGAAAAAAACATTCCTTCTGTCCCTGAGTCCTGTGGAAGTTGAGGCGCTGACAGCATCCCCCTTACCTCTTGCAACCTGTGCGTCCCTCCACACTCTTGCAGCGTATTCCGTTTTCCCCGAGCCCATCGGGCCGATGAGAAGTACCCTACGCCCTGGAAGGGTAAAATCGAAATGCTGGAATGTATCGTGAACCGTCAGCGTCGGGAAACCAAGGGATTTCAGAAAATCGGCACTACTCTGGGCATTCTCTGTATTCGGCATTAATTACTTCCCTTCACAATTGCAATTCCGGCCGAGCATCCGAGTCTTGATGCGCCTGCTGCAATCATTTTTTCCGCCGTCTCTCTATCTCTTATTCCACCGGCAGCCTTGACGCCGGCCTTATCAGTGACGGTCTTTCTCATAAGAGCAACATCCTCTTCCTTTGCTCCCCACTTGGAGAACCCAGTGGATGTTTTGACATAGTCGGCACCGGCAGCGAGAGAGAGCTCACATGCCTTAACTTTTTCGTCGTCAGTGAGAAGACAGCACTCGATGATGACTTTTAATAGCTTATCGCCACATGCTTTCTTCACTTCTTTTATATCACGCTCGACAGTATCATAATCACCGTCCTTAAGCGCACCGATGTTGATTACCATATCAACTTCATCAGCGCCGTCCTCGACAGCACACTTTGCTTCATATGCTTTTGCCCTAGTTACCATTGCCCCTAGCGGAAAGCCGACAACTGTACATACATTAACCGAACTGTCCTTAAGCTCCTCCTTACAGAACTTAACCCAGCATGAGTTAACACAGACAGAAGCAAAATCATATTCCTTTGCCTCATCACATAATTTCTTTATCTTATCTTTTGTAGCATCAGCTGCGAGCTGAGTGTGGTCAATATACTTATTCAGTTTCATAGTCATCTCCTGGCCACAGCATAACACATAAGAGGAGGATTTCATACCTTTAAACTAACGCCTGCTGTCGAATACAAGAGAATTACTTTGCGGTGAACCTGTCGATAAAGGTGAGGAACTTCTTCATGTCGGATGTGATGTATTTTCCCTTTTTCCATATGAAGCCGACCTTCACAGGAATGGGTGGATCAACTTCAATGGCCGTGTAGTCCTTCATCTCATGCCGCAGACTATCGAAGAGGAATGCTCCCACGCTGTTCTGATCGAGAAACTTCTTTATCGTCTGAAGCTGTGACACATGCATAACAATGTTCGGCTTGAGTCCAACGGCGTCAAAACGACTCTTTACGAGCTTATTCTGCACGCTGTCGACATTGAAAAGCGATAGAGGCGTGTCGTTTATGTCCTCGATTGTAACTACTTTCCTTTCCGAGAGAGGGTGATTCTTCGATACATAGAAGAGGAGCCTGTCCTCCGTGAGAACCTTCGACTTGAATCTGTCTATATCGTAGAACTCCATGTTCACGAGGGCGAAATCCAATTCGTCATTGTAGATGAGAGAGTGTGCCCTGTCGGAGCCGTATTCGAAGAGTTTTATCGAGATTTCAGGATATATCTTTCTCACTTCATTGATTATCAAGGGAAAGTAGATGATGCTCAAAAGCGGGGCTATTCCGATACGCAATGGGATTCTATGATTCTTATATTCTGTCATCTCGCTTTCAAGCTCATCGTAGATATCGAGCACCTTTGTTGCCTTTTCGTAGAGTTTCTCCCCTTCCTGTGTAAGAATCAGCTTATTTCCCCTGCGGTAGAAGAGAATGACACCGAAAGCCTTCTCGAGCTCCCTGATCGATAGCGATATCGCAGGCTGTGTGACAAAACACTCCTCACTAGCCTTGCTTATACTCCTGGTCCTGCAGACAGAGACAAAATACTTTAGCTGTGTTGCCGTCATAGTGCCGTTTCCTCTTCGTCTTGTGTTATCTCCATTCATTCTTACACGCCCTCGTATGTCACTCAACAATATAAGTAAAGCTTATAGGTACATTAAAATTATAAAATTTACTTATTAGAAAATCTATCAATAGAATGAGCCAATCAACAAAAAAGGAGAGAATTATATGAGTGATGTAACCATAACTCTTATTCTGCTGCTGTTTGCCATAGTGATGTTCATTCTTGAAAAGATACCACTCGGGCTTACATCATGTATCGTATGTCTGGCTCTCAATCTTACTGGCGTGTTGACTGTCAGTGAGGCCTTTGCCGGCTTCGTCAACTCAAACGTCATTCTCTGTGTCGGCATGTTCGTCGTAGGGCAGGCTCTATTCGAGACGGGAATGGCACATAAGATTGGAAAGCTCGTAACACGCTTTGCCTCATCGGAGAGAAAGCTCATCGTCGCCATCATGAGTATCGTATGTCTGATGAGTGGCTTCCTTTCCAACACAGGAACTGCCGCCGTCCTCATCCCTGTTGTATGTGCAATTGCAGATGAGTCGGGCTACCCAAGAGGAAAATTCCTCATGCCGCTGGTATTTGCAGCAGCACTTGGAGGAAACCTTTCCATCATCGGAGCTCCGGGCAATCTCATGGGTGTGAATGCACTTCAGGAAATGGGTGAAGAGACATCTTTCTTCATGTATGCACCTGTTGCCCTCCCGATGATTATCGCAGGAATTGTATTCTACGCAGTATTCGGCTACAAACTTCTTCCGAACACAACTTCTGATGAGATAGCAGAGGATAAGGACGAGAAGATAACAGCTCCGAAATGGAAGCAGATTACATCCCTTGTTGTCCTCATCGTCTGTATTTTCGCAATGATCTTTGAAGAACAGATTGGAATCAAACTCCAGGTGACAGCATGTGTTGCAGCATGTTTCCTTGTCCTTACCGGTGTCATAAGCGAAAAAGCAGCACTTAAAAGCATTGACCTCAAGGTTGTCTTCCTCTTCGGTGGCTCGCTTGCTCTCAGTAAAGCTCTTGAGAAGACAGGGGCCGGCGACACAATTGCATCTGCTATCGTTAGTGTCCTCGGCGAGCATCCAAGCCCGATCGTCATTCTTATCGCCATCTTCATCGTCGGTGCAACAATCACAAACTTCATGAGTAATACCGCCACCACAGCCCTTATGCTTCCTATCGCAACCTCCCTGGCAAAGGCGCTTGGTGCAGACCCGAGAAGCGTTGTCATATGTACAGTCATCGCATGCTCCTGTGCTTATGCAACTCCTATCGGAATGCCGGCAAACACAATGGTTGTAGGACTCGGGGGATATAAGTTCAAGGATTATGTAAAGGGCGGACTTCCGCTGATCTTCGTCTCCTTTGCAATAGTACTCATACTCTGCCCGATATTCTTCCCATTCTATCCATCATAAAAGTAAGGAGATAAATATGAATAAGGAAAAACAAATTGAAAAACTGAGGGATATAGTAGCGTCCTTCGTCACTTACACAGGAAAGGTCCTTCCCGATGATGTAAAGAAGAAACTTGAAGAGCTTGGAGAAAAGGAAAATGGAGAACTCGCCAGAGTTATCTACAAAACAATGGAAAGAAACCAGGACCTTGCACTCGAGCTTAATAGACCCAGCTGTCAGGACACGGGGGTCATACAGTTCTGGCTGAAGTGCGGAACAAAGTTTCCGCTTATCGACAGCCTGGAAGCTCTTTTGAAGGATGCCGTCGTCCAGTCGACGTTCTCGGCTCCCTTGAGGCACAACAGTGTCGAAACATTTGACGAGTACAACACGAAGAAGAATGTCGGAAAGGGAACTCCCACCGTATTCTGGGATATCGTACCGGACAGCGACAAGTGTGAAATATACTCATACATGGCAGGAGGCGGATGCACACTTCCCGGAAAGGCAATGGTGCTCATGCCTGGTGCTGGATACGAAGGAATTACGGACTTTGTTCTTGATCAGATGACACTCTACGGCCTTAATGCATGCCCGCCACTCCTAGTTGGAGTAGGAGTCGCAACAAGCGTCGAGACAGCAGCACTACTCTCGAAGAAGGCCCTTATGAGACCAATCGGCTCCCATAACGATAACGCCAATGCCGCAAAGATGGAGAAACTTCTCGAGGACGGAATCAACGAAATAGGACTAGGCCCTCAGGGTATGGGAGGAAAGTTCTCAGTTCTCGGAGTAAACATCGAAAACAGTGCGCGCCACCCGTCCACAATCGGGGTTGCGGTAAATGTCGGCTGCTGGAGCCACAGACGCGGCCATCTTATTGTTGATAGTGATTTGAATGTTGTTTGCGACACACATTCCGGCTTCAAGGCATAAGGAGGAAAGTATGGTTGAAATTAGAGATGGAAAGAAAGTACTGATTACACCCGTTAAGAGAGAAGATCTCGTAGATATCCACGCTGGTGATATCATATACCTCGACGGCGACTTGATGACATGCCGCGATGTAGCACACCGTCGTCTTATAGAGTACGGAAGAGCTCTTCCTTATGATATAAGAGAAAAAGCAATCTTCCATGCCGGCCCGATTGTCCGTAAGAAAGAAGGAAGTGATGACGAATGGGAGATGGTGTCGATAGGCCCGACAACAAGCATGAGGATGGAGAAGTTCGAGTACGACTTTGTCAAGGAAACCGGGGTAAGAGTCATAGTCGGTAAGGGGGGAATGAAGGAAAACACGGAAAGGGCATGTAAGGAATTCGGTGCCATCCATTGTGTTTTCCCTGCTGGCTGTGCCGTTGTGGCTGCAACCGAGGTTTTGAGGATAAAGGAACATCATTGGGATGAATTGGGTATGCCGGAAACCCTATGGTGCTGCGATGTGAAAGAATTCGGTCCTCTTATCGTATCGATAGACCAAAGTGGTAAGAACCTTTTTGAAGAGAACAAGGTTATCTTCAATCAAAGAAAGGAAGAAGCCAAGAAGAAAATCTATCCTGAAGTAAAGTTCATCAAATGACACAAAAGGCAGTCTCATCCGGGGCTGCCTTCATTAGTGACAGACATTGCTTTTATAGATAAAATCCAACTATGGTTTTATCTTTTGTAACAAGGTTTTTCGATTATGTGATGATTCTTGTCATCATCCTCAATATTTCACTTAGAAAATATCAGCACGGCACAAAGAAGAGATTCTCGACTATCTACCTAGCGCTGATATTTCTTGTCTTCTATTTCCTACTTGTTCTCATAAACACAGTTGATGCTCTCCCCCTGTGGCTTGAATGGGTCGACTGCGGCCTTGCCGTCATTGCTTTCATACTACTGAGGAAGAAGGTATGGCCGTGGAGACGAAAGTGCGTGAAGTGCGGAAAGAAGATGGACTGGGATGCAATTCTTGGCCGTGACGAAAATCTCTGTGATGACTGCTACTACGAGCTTCACCCTGAAGAAAAAGCAAAGAAAGAAGAGGAAGAGAAGAAAAAAAGCCCGACTTACAGCGCCGATAAGTTCAACGAGGAGTGCATGAAAGCCGAGCATGTTTCAGATATTTCCTGGGACGAATGGGAGCCGACGGAAAGATGCGTGCTTACCTACGTCATCGACGGCGATAACATTCTCCTTATTCTCAAGAAGCGCGGCCTCGGGGACGGCTACTACAACGGCCCGGGAGGACACATAGAGCTTGAAGAGACAAAGTATGAGGCAGCAGTAAGGGAAACGAAGGAAGAGACAGGACTCGATGTAGAGAACCTAGAAGAAAGAGGCACTCTCTACTTCCAGTTCAGGGACGGCACAAGGATGCTCGGCTACGTATATGTAACCCACACATTCTCCGGCACTCTCATCGACGAATGCGACGAAACAAAACCCTTCTGGTGCAGGATTGAGGATATCGACTACTCGAATATGTGGGAGGACGACACACTCTGGTTCCCGCTTCTCCTTGAGGGAAAGAAGTTCGAAGGCTACTTCATCTTTGACGACAGGAAAATGGTTGATTCTCTTATAAAGGAAGTTACAGACGAGAGCAATGACGAGTGAGGCACTGGGGCTGTGGAATCTCGGGAATTGTGATTTCCACACTAAACTGGATTCAACCACAGCTAAGAGGATAATCAAAGCATTCTATAAAAGCGGAATCAAAACATTCGACTCCGCCTACTCCTACAGTGATGCCGACACAATCCTCTACTCGGCGCTCAAGGAAATGAACGCGAAGAGAGAAGAATGGAAGATAATCGAAAAGATTATGCCCTCCCCGACATTCACACGTAAGGCCGAAAACATCCTCAAGCGCCTACATACGTCCTATTTAGATATTCTCCTCATCCACTGGCCCTCAGACGAAGATATCCTCTACCCGGCACTCAAAGCTTTGGAAACTCTTAAAGACAAAGGCATAGCAAAGGAGATAGGCGTCAGCAACTTTCCTCTCGATATCTTAAAAAAAGCAGCAAACGACTTCCCCCTCTCCTACCATGAGAGACCTCTCTCACTGGTGTGGACAAAGGACTGGGAGGACGAGAAGAGGATGAATATAAGAACACTGGCGTATGCTCCATTCGGCTTCGGTTCATTAATTAACAACAAAGAAATTAACTCCTCCCTTTATTTTTCATCTTCCCCGGAACTCGAAGCACTTAAAGAAGAAATAAAAGCAATTGCCATAAAGCACAACACGACTCCCCCTGCCGTTGCACTAAGCTGGGTCGAGAGCGAAAACCCATTTATGATTATAAGAGGCGCATCGAAAGAGGAGCATTCAAAGCTTACCCCGATAAATCTCAGCGATGAAGAGAAAACAAAGCTCGACTCTCTTTCTTCTTCCCTTACACTTCTTTCCGAGAGCGACAACATATTCGGCCACAATTGGAGAAAAAGATGAAAAGACTCAAGAGAAAGGCTGAAGCAGAAATTGTTGTAAAGAAATCGAAATTCATAAGTATTGCTTATCCGGTGAATACCCTTGAGGAAGTGAAGGAGAAAGTCGTAGAGACAAGAAAAGCATATAGCGATGCAACGCATGTCGTTCATGCTGCCGTTGTCGGGAAAAGCGGCACCATCTACTCCTCATCAGATGACAGAGAACCCAAGAACACAGCAGGACGCCCCGCACTCGAGGTGTTGAAAGGTAGCGGGATAACAAATATATGTGTTTGCATAATAAGATACTTCGGAGGAACACTCCTCGGAACTGGAGGACTTGTAAAAGCTTACGGTGACAGCGTAAAGGAAGTGTTGAAAATAGTAGAGACCGAGGAGAACATAGACTACTTATCATTCACCCTTTCTCTCGACTACGACCTTTACACCCCCATCAAGGGTGTTATGGAGAAATACAGTGCAAGAAACATCATTGAAGAGTTTGCCACAGGAGTGAAAATCAAAGGCGATATACCATCAACAAATATCGAAATGTTCAAAAAAGAAGTAAGAGATTGGGGACAAGGGCGAATTCAACTTGACATTGCCTCCCCGATTTCCTAAAATTTTCTGAGTCAACTTAATGGAAGGATGTCCGAGAGGTCGATGGTAGCTGCCTTGAAAGCAGCCGTGGGGCAA
>CAVJEL010000036.1:0-18012 GCA_963648635.1 Ruminococcus intestinalis | reverse complement strand
ACTTGCTCCAGTGTTTATCCAGTATGACTCGAATTCACACCCACTGTTGAAAAACATTCCAACAGAAACAGGGTTATATACTTTAACATCATTCCTATAGGAGAATCGATAGCCGTCGTAGTAGTCACGTATAGCAGAGATGAAGTCTTCCCTTGTCTCATATTCTCTGTCGTCCCTCTTCATGTATTCATCAATATACTCAGAAAAGTTTGACTCAAGTTCTTCTTCAGTATACCCGAAGGCAGAAGCGTAATTAGGGTCAAAGGTCAAATCTGTTAGATTATTCATCTTACTGAAGATGGACATATTGGAGAACTTAGTTATACCAGTAAGGAAGAAGAATCGGACCTTCTCATTTTTATTTTTTATGACAGAGTAGAAGGCACTGAGTGTATCTCTTATTTTGTCTGCGAGCTCTATATTCTTATAGGTGTCGATAATCGGAGTGTCGTACTCGTCTGCTATGATGACAACCTTCTTACCTAATCTACTCAATACAGAATATAGCATTTCTGAAGGTTTCTCCCTTTCTACATCTATGCCGTTTTTTCCGCCCTGTTCTATTATTCTCTTCTGGAATGCATTCAAAAAGTCTTCATAGCTTTCATCGTTTATATCCGCAAAATTGAAGTGCAGTACCGGATACTTCTCAAAGGAGTAATCCGTACTGTCGATGTATAACCCTTTGAATAGTTCTCGCTTACCCTCAAAGAGAGCCTCCAGGGTCGAGCACATAAGGCTTTTGCCGTAACGGCGCGGGCGGGAGATAAAGTAATAATAGTTTATTCTATCATTTACAAGGTTATAGATATACTCGGTCTTATCGACATAAATACAGTCATTGCTTCTGACTTCTTCAAATGATGGATTAGATACCGCTATTTTCTTCATATACATATTTTATAACGATTTTCTTCTTTTCTCTAGAAGAATTTAGAAAAACTGTGCAATGGAAAAGAACCTTTTCATTACCCCTTGTTTTTCATTAATCTTGACTTACACATTAAGAAGATGTGAAACCCCATATGTCTACATCGTTGACTTATTTTCCCTGATTGTTTGAGCACCGCACATACTTACTGACGAGGCATAAATAAGGACGGCTCCGCGGGCAAGGGAAGGGAAAGGATTGTAATTCATTAAGACGGAGTTATCGAAAACACCGTCGGCTGAAAACAATACAAGAACGGCTGTGATGATATCGAAAAGAAGCGGCAGGACAAGTGTTGCTACGCCTATTTTCTTGAGCTCGAGGGCAGCATCTTTTGAAAACAGTGTTCCGACCTTTTTGACAACCGAGAAATACCTGCAATACAGGTTCGATATAAAACTTTCCTTCATGAAGAACATGATGAGGACGGAAAAATACATTATAAGGTCCAGCATCTCACTACGGTTTATGGTCGTGGCAAGTCCCGAAAGCTTTATTTCGCTCTTTATAGTACTTTCGGCATTGGCAAGGAAAATCATGAAAAGAATAAGACACACGATGAGAAGAATGATTGAAACGAATAAAACAATACGGCTGAACACAGAAACTGTCTTTCCTATTATCCTGAGTTTATCTTTCGTCTTCATTTCGTCCTCGCGCTCATTCTATTCTTTCCTCTCCCTTAATTCAACCGAAGAGGGAGATATCTAATTCCTTAACACATCCTTTCTTAAGGTCGCCAAGCTCCACACTGCCCTCCCTTATCCTCTCGAGCGCCGTCACATCAAGGCCGAAAAGCGCCATCATCCTCTTAACCTGATGGTATTTTCCTTCTTTTATAATCAACCTACTCTTTCCCTCTTCGATAGCAATGAGCTCTGCTCCCTTCAGCTTCTCACCGTCGGGAAGTGTAAGACCACGCTTGAAGGATTCGATTATCTCTGGAGTAACTTTCCCTTTGTGTGTCACGAGGTATTCTTTCTCGACATCCCTTGATGGAGAAATCAAGCGATGGGCTAAAGCGCCGTCGTTAGTGAATAATAGTACTCCAGTCGTGTCCTTATCGAGCCTTCCCACAGGCTTGACGGAAAGCTTTATGTAGCGCTCGGGAAGAAGTGACATGACGGTGGGGTTTAAGGGGTCGGAAGTTGATGTAACATAGCCCGAGGGCTTATTCATCACAATGACGACAGGATGCATACGCTCAACAATAGTTCCGTCGACCTCGATTGTATCCTCTTCGCTTATCTTCATATCGGAAGAGAGAGCAGGAGAGTTGTTAACAGTTATCCTTTTCTCTCTTATAAGCCTTTTTGTCTCACTACGAGAAGAAATGTTACTTGAAGATAAAACCTTATCGAGCCTTTCCATATAGACAAAATATAGACTCACGGACGCTCTGTCTACTCTTTATTCCTCGCCTTTTTTCTTCTTGGGATACAAAAACCTCTTGATTTTCTGGGTGGGGGTGCGTTCGAAGTCCTCCTCCTGGAGCTGGGTATCCTCAATTCTCGAGTGAACATTGAGCTGGTCGTTGGCACTCTTCTTCAGCTTCTGAAGGTATTGCGATGCATATACCCTGACTTCCTCTGCATTCATCTTGAGCTTATCCATCATGGCATCCAAATCAAGCTTGATAAGTGCAACGAGTCCGCCTTTTCCCGGGACAATCAACGACTCCTCGACAAATTCCATATTGTTGATCAGGCTCTCGATGCTCTCGGGATAGATATTCTCGCCACTCGGGCCGAGAATCATAGTCTTGACGCGTCCTCTAATAGCCAGAAATCCCTCTCTCGAGAATGAACCCAGGTCGCCGGTTTTGAAGTAGCCGTCGGGTGTGAAGACCTCTTTATTGAGGTCATCCCTCTTGTAATACCCCATCATAACATTCGGCCCCTTTACTGCAATTTCCCCTACTCCTTCTTCATTCTTATCGAGGAGAATTACATCACAGTGCTTTACAGCCTTCCCAATATAACCGAGCCTATGCTGATGTCTCTTCGGGCCGGATGCTGCAATCAAGGGGCTTGTTTCCGTCAGGCCGTAGCCCGGGGCATATGGGAATTTAGCATGAAAAAGAAACTCTTCGACTTCCTTATCGAGTGGAGCGCCACCTATTCCGAAGAACTTCATCCTTCCCCCAAGCTTTGCTTTGAGCTTCGAGCATATGGAGTGGTAGACAATACCTCTTGTGAGAGGATTCTTCATCAATTTTTTAACCTTTTCATCTTCGCGGATAACCGGTGCAACTGCACTTCTATATATCTTCTCAATCAAAAGAGGAACGGTAAGGATAATGTGAGGCCTAATCTTCTTAAACGCCTTCATAAGAATTGTCGTTGCTGGCGGTTTACCGAGGAATGTTATCTCGGCTCCTCTCAAAAGGCACAAGAGGTGGGCAATGCTGAACTCATAGCAATGGCTCATCGGAAGAATCGATAACACCTTGTCACCCTTATTTATCTTTACATATGTATCTGTGCTTTCGTCTGCACAAACAAGAAGGTTCTTATGTGAAAGCATAACCCCCTTGCTGTTTCCTGTTGTACCGCTTGTGTAGATAATCGAAGCTAAATCATCTTCCTTCGGCGCCGATGTAGATATTAGGTTATGGTCGGGACTTTTCTCCTTGATTGCAATTGCGGGGGACGATTCGAAATCGAAGCCTTCTGGAATCACCGGAACAAATGCTAGGTCATCCATACGAACAAAGAGGAGAGATGGAACATCTTCAACCTTCTTATAGTGCTTGGTATTAACACATATTACCTTCGCTTCACTTTGAGAAAGAATCTCCTTTATCTCATTTGATGAAAAATCGGGAAGGATAGGCACTGTGACGGCACCGATTAATACAGTTCCAAGATACATCACCATCCAGTGAGGAGAACTCTCTCCGAGAATGGCAACCCTGTCACCCTTTTTTACTCCGTTCTTCAATAAAAACGTAGCAACGCACTCGCTGTAGAACTTGAGATGGCGGTAGCTTATGCCCTTCTCCCTGTCCTCGCCGAAGACGGAGTAGGCAATAAGGTCGGGGGTACGAGAAGAAACTGCATCCAGAAAGGAAGGGAAGGTGTAGGATGTAAGAGTTTTCATCTTCAAGCCGTCAGCTCTCTTTATTCTTCTGCAGTCTTTATATGTAATTTTCTTTTCTTTAGTTTTTTTCTTATTCATGAGTTAAAGCTATAAGAAAGACTTGAAAGCGCCAATAGCCAAATTTTCTCATTTTTGACTTTTAAAATGTTTTAACTAGAAAAACTGAATGACTGGGCCGCATAAACTATCCTATATATAAGGATAGTTATAGTATTCAAATCCTTATTAAACAAAATGTTGCACTCCTCACTTAAACGTGCTCGAAAGTCAAAGTTACTACCGTAATACATCGTTAATTAATGCCATTTATGGCTTTCATCATAGCTATGCGCGTCAGCGGAATGGCTACACGTTGACGCCTCGGAAAAGATTTCCCATCCTTTCATGGGATGGGAATTAAAGTACAGTTGAAAGCCCCCGAGAATGGGGACTTTCAGGAAAGGAGTCTATTTTATTACGAATGTCACGGGTGTTGACCAGACATTGCCGTCACTATCAGTTGCTGTGAGAGTTGTCTCAACCTTCTCGCCACTCTCGCCCTTGAGTACGATTACAAAGCCCAAATCTACGCTATCGCCACTCTGGAGACTACGACACTTTCCACCACCTGAGAGGACAGTAAGTTTGTCGTTCTCCTCAAGTGTGATTGTCACGCCCCTGAGAGTTGTATTGCCGCCGACAGTTAGGGTTGTTGTGTACCTTAGCTGTGTATTAGCTGGTGCTGTGTTATCACTATAGTAGCGGATGGAGCCCTCACTAAACGACAGGCTCTTCCAATATGCCCTATAGCTCTTGCTCTCGCCTTCTTCTACAGTGACGCTGTCGCCTTCTAATTCCTTACCGGTTTTGGTGTCATACCAGCCTGCAAATACATAGGAAGAATCGGGTGCGGAAGGGATGACAACTTCAGCTGTGCTCTCTTCTGTTGTGTAGTAGTAGCCTGTGACATCATCCGAGAAGGAGATTCCCGATGTCAGCACACCGTAAAGGACAGTGTCTGTATAAGGCATCTTGATTTCCTCTCCAGGAGTATACAATACCTCATCTTCCGTTATTCCCCATCCCTTGAGGATATAGCCGTCATAAGATACGGATGACGGAAGAGTTACCGTCTCACCGGGCTTGAGAGAAATTGTCTTAGTGTAAGTTCTACTTCTACTACCGGACGAACTCTTGAGATAGAGTGTCAATGTCGGGGCATAGTAGGCACTGTTTTCATAGAGGAAATCAGAGAGGGTGCTCTTTTCGTTTTCATCACTTGAGTTGAGTATTCTCTCAACCAGTGTTTCCGTTATCTCACGTGTGACTACAGGATACTCGAGAGATTCTCTGAGATCCATCAGCCTCATATACTCATCTGCATTTCTGTCTTCATATGCCTTTTCAAGCTTTGTGTTGAGCTTATTCAGGCTTGATGAGTAGCTGTTCTTTGCATCTTCATAGCTCTTCACGATTTCATCAGCTGAAAGAGTCTGGAAATCGAGAGAAGAGAAACTGACTGCACTTTCTGCTGCCCCGCTTGCAAAGAGAGCAAAGGACAGAAGGCACAGCACTGTTATAACAATAGTTTTTTTAATTCTGTTCATTTTTGACCTCGCTAGGGAAAATATAACAGCGAAAATTTAAAATAAAAGAGGCGGCACAATTTAAACATCATTCTTCATAGATACGACAAATATCTCTTTTTTACCTTCATAATTGCCTATTTTTTCCTACTGCATTGACTGTCGAAGCCTCAGTCATTATCTTTATCGAGATTTTGAGGTGATGATGAAAAGAACAATACTCTCTGTGTTTCTCTTTATATTCCTGCTCTTTCTCACGATGGGCTGTGAAGATAACCCGTCATCAGAGCCACCACGGGCGGAATATACCGTAACATTCTACAGTGACGCATCCAACGTCTTCCAAACTGTCAAAGTTAAAGAAGGCGAGAAAGTCACCAAGCCCGAGAGTGAACCATCAATTTTAGGTAGGGGTAAACTCAAAGCCTGGGTGACAGACCTCAAGAACGAGGACGGGACAGTCTATGACTTTTCAAAGGCGGTAACCGCAAACATCAATCTCTATGCTTCCTACTATGAGTTAATAGCAGAATATACAGTAACGTTCTACAGCGATGCATCCACAATCTTCAAAACCGTCAAAGTCAAAGAAGGCGAGAAAGTCACAAAACCTGAAAGTGATCCGTCAATCTCAGGTAAGGGTAAACTCAAAGCCTGGGTGACAGACCTCAAGAACGAGGACGGGACAGTCTATGACTTTTCAAAGGCGGTAACCGCAAACATCAATCTCTATGCTTCCTACTATGAGTTAATAGCAGAATATACAGTAACGTTCTACAGCGATGCATCCACAATCTTCAAAACCGTCAAAGTCAAAGAAGGCGAGAAAGTCACAAAACCTGAAAGTGATCCGTCAATCTCAGGTAAGGGTAAACTCAAAGCCTGGGTGACAGACCTCAAGAACGAGGACGGGACAGTCTATGACTTTTCAAAAGAAGTAACAGGAAACATCAATCTCTACGCCTCCTACTTTGCACTAAAAACGGTAACGCTTTATAAGAGTGACGGAACGACAAAGCTGAGGGACGTTTATGTCAGCTACTCTTCTCCTCTTGAAAAACCATCTGATGAGTACATCGACGACTGCCTTATAAAGAGGTGGGTGACAATGGAGGGCTCCGAGTACGACTTCTCTACCCCTGTCACTGTCGACTTAGAACTCAAGGCGGAGTGCTACGAGAAGGCATCGGAAACAGACAAGAAAGAAGCCCTTGCTTATATGAAAATCCAAGATTTATTGCTATCTACACTTGAAAAGAAAAGTGAAGAAACTGTAAAAGGATTTGAAAAGAACACACTTGCCGCAATCTATCTTTTTTCGAGTGTGAAGAGTAAACAAAACATCGACATAGAGAAGAATATCTATCCCTACTGGACAATCGATGACACCAACTACTACCTATATATGAGTCCTATCAACAGCCTCGAGCTCTCTTCCTTCCTCTACTATGAGATAGGCGATTTCTCCTGCTCATACTATCCTCCTACAATTACGGACGAAGAGACTGTGATAGAAATCGATGCATTCAAGCTTCCAATTACATTCAGTAAGGGTAAATACAACCCAGAAACAGATAAAGTCGAAAAAGATGAAAACGGAACGCAATCAAGCGAGATAATAACATACGACAAAATAAAGGTAACAAAGAAATCTGACGACTCCTCATCAATGACTCTTGTAATCGGTAACAACCCCATTGAGTATAAGGAGAGCAACACTCAAAAAGGCTCAGTGACGGAAAGAACAATCATCCTTGCTAAGGATGGAAAAGAGTACGGAATGAAGATATCTTTCTCATCCGTAACATTTGATCCAAGTAATGGAGACGAGCCCGTTGTATATGAAGTTCTTTCTGGAACGGCAGTAAGTAAGCCGTCTAATATCCCTTCTGCGCCTTCTGGATATAAACTCTTCAAGGGATGGACTCTTGACGGCAAAGCTTGGGATTTCTCAACACCTGTGACAGAAAACATCACACTCAAGGCAACATATTGGTCTGACGCTGAGTATAAGAAAATACTTGAGGCAGAATGCATCTACTCCGTCACAATCAACCTATCCAAGTGTGATAAGTTTGCGAAAGGAATAACATCCGGCTATTTAGCATTCTGTGACGGTAATCCTCCCACTTTCTATTTCTCAAATGCACTACTCAGCGCCCTCTTCCAGATTGACGATGACGGAAGACTATATATTCTCAACAATGGGGTCAAATATCCATATACAGAAGAAAACAAGGACACTTACATAGTTACCGCGGACCACAGTCAAATAAACATAGATAACAACAAATCACATATTGACGGTAATACGGGGTATATCATATGCAGCAACATGAAGCTAACCGCCACCTACAACATAAAAAATGAAAGCCCATCACTCGGAACGGAAAGTGTCTCTTTCGACATCGACGGAAAAATCGAGACTAAGAGTGACGGCTCTGTAGTGACTACTACCTCATTTTCCTCCGGTGGCACAAACTACCCCCTTCTCACAACAACAAAGACTACGCTCTCCAACGGCAGAACGCAGATCAAGTATGAATACGGCGAAATGACCTTCTACAGGGTAATATAAAGGAATATATGATGATGAAAAAGGCAATACCACTCCTCATAATTACAACACTTCTCTTTGTCTTCACTTCCTGTGAAAACAAAGCCCTCGATTACTATAAAGTCACCTTCGACAGTGACGGCGGGAACTATACTCCTGAAGAACAATACGTAAAGAATGGGGGAAAAGTAATCGAGCCGAAGGCCCCGACGAAGAGTGGAGCCGTATTCTCATCATGGACACTTGACGGCAGCGAATATAACTTCTCCACTCCTGTTAAATCAGATATAACCCTCAAGGCTACCTACACTTCCGTTTATACCGTAACCTTCAACTCTGACGGCGGAACCTACACGCCTGAAGTGCAATACATAAAGGAAGGAGACAAAGTAATCGAGCCGAAAAGCCCCGATAAGGGCTCAACACGTGGCTTCATGTGGTGGGTTGGTGCAGACGGCACTCCATATGACTTTTCAAAGAGCGTCACATCCTCGTTTACTCTCAAAGCTGTCTACTGGCCCGCATATTTTCTGGACAATGAAAAAGATCCTTCTCCGTACAATACACAAATAACAGACGAGATATATCATGAAACAAAATGTCTTTATAACATCATTACGTCCTTCATCTCTATAGAAAAATTGATGTCAGGAAATAACGATATTGCATCCATTTTCGCCGTTAAGGATGGGGAAGTTGCCGGAAACACAATCAAAGCTATCGTTGCAAATGCAAAGATGGATGAGAACCACATTACAATAGACGGCGAGAAAGTGGATTTAAACAATACAGAAACAAAAATCCATCTCAATGAGGACAAGTACAAGACAATAGAGAGTAACAAAAGCGAAACAAAGGATTATGGTGAAACCGGGATAACCAGAAAGAAGTACATAATCGACATAACAAATCTGGCATTTAGCACAACTTTTAATATCGACTTTTCATCCAAGTCAGAAACCATCAATACCACTATTTCTCTCAAGGGAATTGTCCTGGAATATGACAAGCATATTGAAATTCATGTTCAATTCACAATCGACGGCAAAGAATACCCTGTCCTACATGCGAAGACCTTCAACACAGTAGGCGGTAGTGAGGAGATTACCGTCAACTACCGTGGCTACACAGGATTTTTCTATACTCATGACAATTGAGTAATCATCCCTTTCTTAATGCTTCTTCTATCCTTTCGAGTGTTCCTTCTTCAGCATCGGAGTAGGAGTAGATGCAATGTAGCGGACATCCCATCACCATACCCTCTGCCGCTTCGCCCTTGAGGACAACGTTGACATCCGTTCCATCGAGACGCTTTATGAGTTCCTTTCCCCCTTCTCCGAGAGCTTCGAACTTCCCGGCTTTAATAACTTCGCTTATCGTTGTCGCCTCATCGATTATGAGAGGAAGAGGATTTGACGAGAGTTCAACCTCTGCCACGAGCGGGATATCACGCGAGGAGAAACCGACTTCGATTGTATATGTGCCACTCTCTACATACCAGGAGTGTACTCTTTCCTCCCAATAGGAGAAGTCTCTCGGAGAGAGTGTGAATGAGATATCCCTCACTTCTCCGCTCTCGAGCTCTACTTTCTCGAAAGCCCTGAGCTCGTGAGAAGGTCTCATCTTCCCACTTTTCTCTTTTCCCACGTAAAGCTGGACAACTGTCTTACCTTTTCGCTTTCCCGTGTTTTTAACGCTTACTGTAACATCTACATTATTCTCATTCTTCTCGACTCTGATGTCAGAAAGTGAATATGTCGTGTAGCCTAGTCCATGACCGAACGGAAATAGTACATCCATTTTCTTCGTATCATAATAACGGTAGCCTACAAAGATATCCTCGCCGTAGAATGTATCCCTTCCGTCCCCCGGATAGAAGAGGTAGGAAGGTGTATCTTCCTCCCTCATTGGATATGTTTCACTCAATCTTCCGGAAGGCTCGCTGGCGCCGAAGAGAATTTCACTCACGGCCTCTCCGACTCCCTCTCCGGGAAGGTTCATCTCAAGTATTGCCTTCGCTTTATCCTTAAAGGGCATCGTTATTGCACTTCCATTGAAAAGCACAATTACACAATTGTTATTAACTTCAAGGGCTTTTGAAATGAAGTCCAGCTGACAGGACGGGAGGGATAGACTGTGCCTGTCAAAACCTTCAGACTCGAATGAGTCGGGAAGGGATGAAAAGATAACGACATTCTTCTTTCCCTTAATCAAAGAAAGAGCTTCCTTCTCGAGTTCTATGTTTCCCGTCACTCCGTCGTCCTCCCATCCGGGGGAGTATGTAATGGAGGCATATTTACCCATCTCCTCAAGTGGAGACGAGACCCTATACGGGTTGACCTTACTCGATCCTCCCCCCTGGAAGCGCGGAGAGATGGCGGAAGGTCCTATGACCACACATTCTTCACCCTTCTCGAGAGGGAGGATATCATCTGTGTTCTTCAAAAGCACAGCGCCCTCAGTGGCAATATCTACAGCAAGGCGATGGTGCTCTTCCTTATCATAGGAAAGAGGTTTGTTATCATAGGATTTGGCGATCCACTTTAGTAGTCTTCTTACTGCCTCGTCGAGTGTTTTCTCATCGAGCTCTCCATTCTTCACTGCCTTTACGATTTCTCTGTCCCTTACTCCTCTCGAGGACGGCATCTCCAGCTCGCACCCAGCCTTGAGTGACTCAACCCGTTCAGATATAGCACCCCAGTCCGTCATGACAATACCGTCAAAGCCCCACTCGTCTCTAAGTACATCGGTAAGAAGCCATTTATTTCTTGATGAGTAGACGCCGTTTATCCTGTTGTATGAGCACATCAGAGTCCACGGTTTTGCCTCCTTCACTGTCATTTCGAAAGCGGGAAAATATATTTCACGAAGCGCCCTCTCGCTGATTTTCACCGATGTACTCATCCTCATGTATTCCTGGTTATTGCATGCAAAATGCTTCGGAGAGACACCTACGTTCTCCTCCTGCACTCCTTTTGAGTATTCAGAGGCAATTTTTCCGCATAGAAGAGGATCTTCTGAAAGGTACTCGAAGTTTCTGCCGCACCTCGGTGTACGCTTAATGTTGATTGCAGGCCCTAGAAGAGTACCCAGCCCCGCACTGCGAGCTTCCTTTCCAAGTGCATTACCGAGTCTCTTTGAAAGACGAGGATTGAAAGTTGAGGCTAGAGTAGAACCTGTTGGGTAGCTTATAGCCTCGAGGCTTCCCCCGTTATTGTCTTCAACCCTCATGCCGCTCGGGCCGTCTGCAACCTTTATAGGCTCCAGGCCGAGTCTTTCAACTCCCTTAGTTCTCCAATTATCGAGGCCTGAACAGAGCGATGCCTTTTCTTCCAATGTCATTTCGTTAATCAGCTTTTCTATATCGAACACGATGCACTCCCTTTTTCTTCAAAAATGATAATTGACAAAATGCAGAAAAGGCAAGAATTAGATTTTGTCCCGTATTGTTGTCATTCTATTTCAAAAATCGATAAAGAAGAGAATAACGTACACCATTGGAGAGTGTGGTCTCTTTATGTTTCGTCTCGTTTTCAGCTATTATATTTATGATATGAAAAAGAAGATTATCCTCATAGTTATAGTTTTACTCATCACAGTCGGTGCATTCTATTTATACCCGCTCCTTACAGAAACAAAGGTCCCCTACACGACTTTCGTCGAGAACAGGAAAGAGGGTTCTGTCACATCCGCAACAATCTACAGCGACAGGATAACATATAAGCTCGCATCATCCGAGAAGACCTACTCGACACCTAATCCCTCCTCCCCGACACTCAAGGAGGAACTGCTACTCGAGAATATAGACGTCAAGGAACAGACCGAGGACACCTTCGACAAAGTTTCAAATATAATTGTCGACATAGTCTTTCTCGCTATCTTCGCCTTCGGAGGCTATAAACTCATCTCCTACTCGACAAAGACCTTCCGTGTCGTAAGACATACGGGAGTGAGCTTTAAAGACATTGCAGGAATGAATGATGTAAAGGAAGAGGTTTTGTCCTCAATCAAAGCTCTTGACGGCAACAACGGAATAAGACCTGTAAAGGGAATCATCCTCGAGGGCCCTCCCGGAAACGGAAAGACACTCTTTGCCCGCGCACTTGCCGAGGAGTGCAACGTTAAGTTCATAGCAGCAAAAGGTGCAGATTTTCAGGGTGCACTTATGGGCCTGGGGCCATTCAAAGTCAAAATGCTCTTCAATAAGGCGAGACGCAATAAGCCGTGTATAATCTTCATCGATGAGTTTGATTCGATAGGAGAAAAGCGCAATTACAACGGAAGTGGAATCGACAAGGAGAACAACAGAATACTCACAACCCTTCTCAACGAGCTTGACGGTTTCGAGCCCTCAGAGAAGATTCTTCTTATTGCAGCAACAAACTCTTTCGAGTCCCTTGATCCAGCCCTTGTGAGACCGGGCCGATTTGACCTTAAGTTCACAATTCCAAATCCTGACGAGAAAACAAGAGAGGAGCTTATACGGCTGTACTTGAAGTCAACTCCCCTCCTCGACTCCCTTACGCCGGAAATGCTCGCGTCACTCTTCAACGGCCTCAGTGCAGCAGCTATTGAGACAATTCTTAATGAGTGCAGATCTCTCAGCATCAGGAAAGGAAGCGCAGGAATAACAAAGGAGATACTCATTGAAGCGGCACGTAAGACAGCAATAAAGGTGAAGGTCTCTCAACGCTGATTGAGTATTTCCTTCACACTTGAGTAAAGGTTTTTCTTTGCTCTATCCGCCTTCTCGTTAATGACAGCCTTCTTCTCTTCAAAAAGGTTATTCCCTCTTGAGTCGATAGATACAACAAGGGGGCCGAAGAGATCTACGTTCAGCACCCACACCATCTCCGACATCGTAAGCTCATCCCAGTAATGGGCCTTTACTTCCTTTATCCTCTCGGAGGCAATTACTGCACAGCCGGAGGGAAATACACAGTGTATTGCTCCATACTCGGAACATGCAGTAGCCGTCTTTTTCCCCATTCCACCCTTACCGATTATAACCCTCACTCCGGTTTTTTCGATGAATGGAGCCTCCATATCTTCCATCCTCATACTTGTCGTAGGACCTGCTGCAACAATAGAGTAGCTTCCGTCTTTGTTTTCTTTTGCTATCGGGCCAGCATGAAAGATTACACCGTCTTTTAAAGAAAGGGGAAAATCAAAGCCGGATTTGACAACGCGAACATGAACGCTGTCGCGGCCTGTCATAATCGTTCCCGTTATGTATATGATATCCCCCGTATTAAGGGATGATATGTCATCTTTATTTATCGGGGTATGTAATATGGTTTTGCCGTCTTTATGTTCTATCATAGTGCCACCTTGAAGTCGGGATGAGTTTGAGAAGAGTAGCTGAGGTCACTTTTAAGTAGAATCTCAGAGCGTCTCATCGACCAGCAGCCGTAGCTGAGAGCAACAGCAAATGTTGCGGGGTGCCTTACCGTGCATTCAATATTGACTCCCATCAGCGTCTCTTCTCCCCCGAGTCCCTGCACTCCTATTCCAAGTCTATTGACCTCTTTGAAAATAGTCTCTTCCAGCGCCTTGATTTTCTCATTTTTGTTATGGCTTCCGATTCTTCTCATCAAAGCTTTCTTTGCGTTGAGCGCTGCAATTTCGCTTGTAGCCCCTACTCCGACGCCAAGAAGTAACGGCGGACACGCATTGGGGCCAAAAGTTGATGTCTCATCGACAATGAAGTTAATCATGCTCTCATAGGCAGAGCCGGGTGTGAACACACGAGATGCACCGGGAAGTGAGCATCCGCCTCCTGCAAGGTATATGTATATCTCGCACTCATTAGAGTCGGCGATTATATCCCAAAAGAAATACGGAGAGCCATCCCCTATATTGTTCTTTGTGTTCTTCTCTTCAAAGGGCACAACAGCATTGGGCCGCAGCGGGGTCTTTACTGTCGCCTCTCTCACAGCCTCTATGAGGGCTTCTTCAAGATTATTTATATATGGAAAGAGTGCCCCGCACCTTATCCAATATTGCACAAGTCCTGTGTCCTGACAGCATGGAGAAGAAAGAAGAATGGCATCCTTCTGGTTTTCCTTCATCACAGAGTAGAGCGCCTTCTGCATTTCACCCGTCTCTCCTCTCTCCATCTCGGATAGTCTCATTTTGACATCCAACGGAAGTACGAGAGCGGTGTTGGAGAGGAAAGCAGAAACAATTGTTTTAATTAAGGTTGTTTTTTCGTCCATCATTTATCCGATTATAGCAGATGAAGCGGGAACAAGAGTAAAAATCGGGTGCAAAGTTAAACGCCTTACACCCATTTTAATTATCTTGAGAGCAGCATCTGGTCGTTTGCTTCGCTCGAGCCACTCTTTTCGCTGAATAGCGCCATCAAATCCGGCACTGTAAGTTTCTTTTTCTCTTCGCCTTTGACATCGACTACAACGCGTCCCCTATCCATCATGATAAGCCTGTTACCGTGACTGATAGCGTCCCTCATGTTATGCGTGACCATCATCGTCGTGAGGTTATTCTCCTCGACAATCCTATCTGAGAGGGTCAGAACCTTCTCTGCTGTCTTCGGGTCGAGTGCTGCCGTGTGCTCGTCAAGAAGTAGTACTTCAGGCTTTTTGAGTGTCGCCATCAAAAGCGTCAAAGCCTGTCTCTGGCCGCCGGAAAGGAGTCCCACTTTGACAGTCATTCTGTCCTCGAGGCCGAGTTCGAGGGTCTTGAGGGCATTGTAGTAGATTTCCCTCTCCTCTCTGCTTATACCCCACTTGAGGCCTCTTTTCTGACCTCTTCGGTAAGCAAGAGCCATGTTCTCCTCAATAAGCATATTAGCTGTTGTCCCCATCATCGGGTCCTGGAAGACACGACCCAGCATCGATGCTCTCTTATAGTCGGGAAGGGATGTGATATCTTTTCCGTTTGATACAATCGAGCCGCTGTCGACGATGAAAACCCCTGCAATTGCATTCATCAGCGTTGATTTACCAGCCCCGTTGCCTCCGATAACAGTTACGTAGTCACCGTCATTGAGGGTAAGAGAGAGGTTATCGAGAGCAACCTTGGCATTGATTGTTCCCTTATTGAATGTCTTTGATATGTTCTTTATTTCAAGCATGCTCGTTCCCCCTATGGCTCTTTCTGTCCTTCACTTTGTTTTTCCAATAAGGAAGAGCAAGGAAGAGAGCGACAATCAAGGCTGTGATGAGCTTGAGGTCATTGGTGTTGAGACCGAAGAGCAGGGTTATCTGGATAACGATGTAGTAGACAACGGCACCGAGGACCACGAAAATCAACGTTCCAGCAAAGTTGTGCTTTATCCTACCGAAAACTCCTTCTCCGATAACTATTGCCGCGAGTCCTATCACTATAGCGCCCCTACCCATGTTGACATCACTCGATCCCTGATATTGAGCAACAAGTGCACCACATAGTGCTACAAGTGCGTTTGAGAGCATGAGCCCCAGCATTATGTCGTTGTCGGGGTTGATTCCCTGAGCACGTGCCATATTCTTGTTGGCTCCCGTTGCACGAATCGAGCATCCCTTCTCAGTACCGAAGAACCAATACATGAAACCTATCAAAAGAGCTAGGAGTATAACAATGAAGAATATTGGGTTTTCGAAAGAAAGGGAGCGCACATAGCGCTGTGAAACAAGTAAGTCATACTTATCGACAGATACAGGCTGGTTGGACTTTCCACCCATTATCCTGAGGTTTACAGAGTACAAGGCAAGCTGACTGAGTATTCCGCTCAGTATTGCAGGAATACCGCATTTTGTGTTGAGAAGCGCAGTCACAAGACCTGTGACGGCACCAACGAGCGCTGCAGCAAGAAGCGCAAGAATCGGACTTACCCCACTCCTGATCAGCATAACGCAGACGGCCCCGCCTGTTGCAAGTGAGCCGTCTACTGTCATATCTGCCATATCGAGAATGCGGAATGTAATGTATACCCCGAGGGCCATAATACCCCAGATAAGTCCCTGTGATATCGCCCCGGGAAGGGCATTAACCAAAGCTAGCATATAACAAGATTCCTTTAGATTGCTTCATAACCTTCAGGAGGAGTAATTCCAAGAAGTTCGCATACAGTAGCGTTGTATTTCTTAGTTACCTGAGGAGCATACTCGACAGCCATCTTTGAGATATCTGCCTCGCCTGTGAGAATCTTTGCTGCCATCTCGCCTGTTCTGTATCCAAGGTCATAGTAAGATATTGAAAGAGTAGCGACTCCACAGCCCGAGCAGATTCCCTCTTCGCCTGCAACAACAGGTGTCTTGGCAGGAATTACAACGTTGGCAATAGCCTCTGTGTTGGAAGCACATGTGTTGTCTGTCGGGATGTAGATGACATCGCACTCTGTTGCCTTTGCTGCAACGGAAGCACAGTCGTTGGTATCTGTGAAGGAATACTTCTTTGTCTCGTATCCAAGGTCATTTAGGTAGCCTTCGATTGTCTCTATCTGGTAGACGCTGTTAGCCTCTGCAGAACAGTAGAAGAGAGCAACTGTCTTTGCTTCCGGGAAGAGCTCTTTAATCATCTGGGCCTGTTCATTGAGAGGAGCAAGGTCCGATGTTCCGGAAATATTGGTGCCGACAGTTCCAGTCCATGAGTCTATTTCAAGTGCCGAAGCATAGTCCGTTACAGATGTGCCGAGGATTGGAATAGTGCTTGTAGCTGAAGCTGCTGCCTGAAGAGGTGCTGTAGCGTTAGCAAGAATCAAGTCAACGTTTGATGCAACAAATCCGTTGATGATTGTTGCGCAGTTGACTGCCTCCCCGCTTGCGTTCTGTTCGTCGATTGAAACATCCGAGCCGAGAAGCCCCGTGAGCGCATCTTTGAATCCCTGAGTGGCGCTGTCGAGTGCCGGGTGCTGTACGAGCTGGCATATGCCGACTTTATACTTAGCCTTCTCAGTTGAACCTGCTGCGAAAAGCGAAAGTGAAAGCAATAAGACAAGACCAATAGAGAGTAATTTCTTCATATCAAATCTCCAAATAAAAATTTCTGTAAGATTAGTCTTTTGATACCCTTTTGTCAATCAGATTGATGTATAGAAATTGCATAAACATACCGTTTTTTGCATGAAATATTATCTTTTCAAAATCAGGGGAAAGAATCACAATTATGCCATGAGCAAAATAGATGAAATAAAAGAAATCATCAGGAATATCGAGATGAACTCTACAGACGGCTATTACTACGAAGTCTACACGGAAAAACTTGTAAAGGCCGTGAGAAGAAATATAGATGAAATTACCCAAGCGATAGCCAAGGATGGTTTTACCCCCGGCGAAATACTCTACATTGCCGAGATATCTCCCCAATATACATCCCTCACGGGAACATCAGACCTCATCGACGCACTTTCAGAGTGGCTCCTCAGAAACGAGAGGGACACCGCCACAAATGATATAAAAGGATATATAGAGGAAGCAAGAAAGACATACTCATCGCTCTTTGGAATCTGAAAATTGTCGCATGACCCATGAAATGTTAAACCATCCATCCTCTATAAGATGATGAATACCGTGAAGATTCCATCTCTGGCGATGAGAAGTTGATAATCCTTGAAAAAATAGCTTCGATGATATTTTATTACACAGAAAGTAATTTTGCTGTTCACTTTAGGCTTGCTGTTATAGAATAATCACCAAAAATAATGAAGGAGACTTGTATGGCTTTAACCGAATTGAAGATAAGAGTGCCGGAGCAGATGGTCTCTTACATCGTCTCTGATAACAAACAGAATGAGATAGAAAGAAATGCCATGATTATGTATCCGTTTATCAAGAACGGAATAATTTCGCATGGCAGAGCAGCAGAGATTATCGGGATAAAAAAGTGGGACTTGATTACACTCTATGACAAACTCG
>CAVJEL010000035.1:13021-18125 GCA_963648635.1 Ruminococcus intestinalis | reverse complement strand
CTTCTCTTCAGCACCGGGACATATAAGCTTGATGGAGGTGACTTCGTATTCGACGAAGGAGAAGTTGACTACGGCGACATAACAATCGAGAGGAACAGGAAGTATCAGAACGGGAAGCTTTCATGGTACTCTTCATCACACACCTATGACCTCGGCTCCCTCGGCTTTGTCCAGCTCTATGCTCTTGATGAGCGCGATTCTAGGCATGTGGAGGCTGTCTTCTACGGCCTTGATAAGCAGCTCTTTGTGGAGAGGGACGGGGAGAGGGAATACCTTGATACTATCTGGATTTACTACTCTGATATGAGCTTCGAGCAATATGCATCGGTGGATGACAGGATGATTCTCTTCAGCTGTGGCACTTACGCTTTTGAGGACGGCGGCGACTTCATCTATGAAGCGGAAGAAGATGATTGCGGTGATATTTTAATCACACGCACCATGAAGTATTCGGCCGGTAACGGGCTTGTAGAATATTCATCATCACATATCTACGACCTCAACTCTCTCGGCTACGTTCCGATTACAGCCCATATTGACTGATAGCCTTTATTCTCCTTTCGGGTCCGGTCTCTATCGGGCCCTTCTTTTATATTTTCAAAGCACCATTTTTAAGGTAAGCTTGTCTCAAGGATTTGAAAGTGCAAGAACTCACGATTAAGAGGCTGGAGGATACCCTCCATAGCGACAGTGGAATAACAATACTCAGAAGCAGGTCTGCTCAATTTGTGTTGACATTCTTCTACAACACCTTCTACCTCGAGAGCATTTCTTCCCTTCCTTATGACGAGTTTGCATTGAGGCTCGAAAACTTTATTTCCCTCAATGAAGATAATGAAGCAGAACTCGAGGAGGATATTCTTTCCGAGTCACCCGAAGACACCTTGTTTTCTGCAAAGAACATATCCGACAGAGTACGTACATATATCGAGAGCTGGCTGGGGGAGAAGAAAAGATATATCAGAAGGTACCGTAACAGCGAGAAGGTTGATGTAATCGAACTCGACAGTGCCGTCTCGAGGCTCATGCCGTTCATTGCGAGAATTCTCAACAGCGACACAATTGCAACTGAAAGCTCCTTCAACTACATCCTAACACAGCTCAAGAGCCTTGCCGACAATATGAATGGGGACCCGAAGAAGAGGATAGCAGAACTCGAGAGGGAGATAAAAGAGAAAGAGAGGGAGAAGAAGGAGATTGAGAGGACAAACATTGTCAAAACCTTCGACAGGCGTAAGACCCTCGAATACCTGAGAGACCTTGAGAACAGGGGCCGTGAGATACTCTCGGACTTTGCACAGGTTGAAGACAACTTTAGAGATATCATGAACAAGATTGCCGAGAAGCAGGCAGAAGGCGATTCAACGCGGCGTAAGATTCTCGGCTACACACTCACACTCCATAAGGAGCTCTACGCATCCCCGCAGGGCCAGTCTTTCGATGCATTCTGGGCCTACATGATGAGATACAGCGATGACAGAATCACAGAGCTATGTCGGGAAATAGAGATGCTCTTGAAGAAAGAGGACATTGAGTACGACGACTCATTCCTCATATCTCTCAGAAAGACCTTCTATACGGCAGGAAAGAGGATTGTCGACAAAAACTCGATTCTAGCCGAGAGAATGAGCAGGGTGATGGCGCAGAGGACGATTAGCGAAAGAAAGGGCTTTGAGGAACTTGTTGCCTCAATAAAGCAGGAAAGTGCTCTATTGAAGAACAACGAAAAGGCTCAGGTGGGAATAGAAATGACCATCTCCGGTCAGCCCGATCTTCTATTTCCTCTTTCCAGAACTCTCAGGTTCGAAAAGGAAGAGAATGTAACTCTTCCCATTCTCTTTGAAGACAACAACGACAGAAGTGCAGTTCTTTCTCTCAAGAGCGAGTTCTATGTCGATGAGAAAGCCCTAGATGACAATATAAAACGCTTCTTCAAAGAAAGCGGAAAGGAGAGTTTTACACTCTCCGAACTTGTCTCCCGTTTCCCGATAACAAAGGGGCTGGAGGAGATAGTCACTTATGTAACCATTGCCCAGAAGAGGGAGAAAAACGCCGTAAATGCAGAAAGAGAAGAAGAGATTCTCTATTCATGGAACGGGAGAGACTACTCAGTAAGATTACCGGAGGTTAGATTTTATGCCGAATGAAAAATCATGGAGCGCAGTAGCAATAAAGCTCTTGAAGGGCCCTGTATATAAGAAGAAGGAAAAGAAGGAAATCTGGGACAGCCTCCTTACATATAAGTCATCCCTTGACGAATACTTCGCCGTTCTCGGGCTTAGGGTTTTTCTTGAGACTATTGACGGCTATGCGTTTTTAGAGGAAGTCGGGGAAAACCTCGAGAGGGGGATGGAAGATGAAGATACAGAGGGGGAGATTAACACGGGAACAAAACTTCCACACCTTATTAAAAAGACTCCGCTTTCCTATTCCCAGAGTATGCTCTGTGTCCTCTTGAGGTACGAAATCGAGAAGTATGAGACAAGCCAGTCTGAGTCCGACTCTGCAATAATGCGAAAAAGTGAGATAGCGTCTCTCTACAGGAGCTTTACAAAGGACAAGGCCGATGAAGTAAAGGCGATGAAAAGCCTCGATTCGACGCTGAGGTCGTTTTGTCGTCTTACATTCCTCTTTGCCTCTCCCGATGCACTTTCCGAGAGCGAGATAAGTGACGATGCGGAGTTTGAGCTTAGTCCAATTCTTAAAGCCAAGATTGACACCGTCTTCATGAAGGAGCTTCTTGAAAAGATGAAGGAAAGCCTCAAGAGTGACGAGCGCGATATGCTCAAGGAGGAGGAGAAATGAGGGACCTTTTTTCAGATAACAACTCGGGCTACAGACTGAAAACACTTCAGATATATAACTGGGGAGTCTTCGATAAAAAGACGGTCACCTTCTCATTTGATGACAAATCGACAATCCTGACGGGTCTCAACGGGTCGGGTAAGACAACGACTGTCGACGCTATCCTTACACTGCTCATTCCGCCAAACAAGCGTTTTTACAACCTTTCCTCCGAGAGCGGCAAGAAGAGGGAGAGGGACGAGAAGAATTACACCCTCGGCGCCTATGGAGTCAAGGCCGATGAAGAGGGAGAAGGAGTCGGCAAGTACCTAAGAAAGAAGAACGAGGTTATTTCGATACTCAACGGAATATTCCATGAGGAAACAAGTGATAGATATCTCTCACTCCTTCAGGTAAGGTATTTCTCATCCGAAGAACTCAAGTGCTTGAAGATTATCACAGAGAAGGAGTTGAGGATTGAAGATATAACTCTGATTCTTGCCGAGAATAATACCCAGATAGCACAAAACAGCAGATGGGTTAATGTGCTGAGGGAAAAAGTGGGCTCGAGGCTCTTTGACTCATTTTTGCAATATCAGAACTTCTTTATGGATAAGTTCGGCTTCCGTAGCGACAATGCGTTAAAGCTCTTTTCGCAGACGGTAGGGCTCAAGGTCCTTGGTGACATAACATCGTTCATCAGGATGTATATGCTCGAGGATAAGAGCCCTGTGGAGGAGTTTGAACAGGTCAACAGGGACTTTGCCCATGTCACATCCCTCGAAAGGGAGATAAGAAAGATAGCGAAAGAGATAGAGTTTCTGGAAAAAGTTGTGAAGGCCGGGGATGAGTACAATGCGGTTCTATCAAAGAAGAGAAGTATTCTCACAGAGCTCGAAGGTCTTGAGTGCTGGTTTATCCTGCACGCCCTACGCCTCTCTGGTGAGGAGATTAAAGTAAAGAAGGAAGAGCTGGAGTCGATAGATAAGAAAATCGAAGCCAACAGCATAGAAGAGGATGCGAATGACAAAATCATCATCTCCCTTCAGAGCGACGACAGGGCAAGGATTATAAAGGACCTTACTTCAGAAGTTGAAAGAGCTGAAAAAGAAGAGAACATTAAGCGCCAGAGGGAAGGCGAGTACAACAGAATTGTCGCGGATTTGAAAAAACTCGGAGTATCGTTTAGCGTTGTCGAAAGTAGGGATGACTACATATTCAACCTGAATTCCACACCCGAAGCGGAGGGAGCTGTTAAAGCCGATAAGAAAATACTCGAGGAGAACAGAGACAACCTCATAAGGGAGACAGACGCCCTCGAGAGGGATATAAAAAGTATAAAAGAAGAGATAGAAAGCCTTGAGAAGAGGGAGAACAATATTCCGTCGGCGCTCATTGCTTTGAGGGAGCGAATATCGTCCTCTCTTGGTATTCCGAGCGGGAAACTTCCTTTCCTGGGCGAAGAAATAAGAGTCAGGGATAAAGACGAGGAGTGGGGAGGGGCAATTGAAGCTCTCTTGCGTGATGATGCGCTCCTTTTAATTGTTTCCCCGGAGGACGAGAAGGCGCTCAGAGCATATCTTAGTGAGAACGACCTCGGCGACAAGATAGGCTTTATAAAGAGAGAGGAGATGATAAGGGTAAACGCATCCTCTGATTTATTAGAAAAGATTGAGATAAAGACGAAGGACAATCCTTACTCTGGCTGGATTGGCGATTATCTAGCGATGAAATTCCCTCATAAGTTCTCGGAGAGTAGTGAGGACTATGAGAAAAACGAATACGCCGTCTTAAAGTCGGGACTCGTAAAAACCCTCGACACAGTAATAAAGGACGACAGAATAGACCCATTTACAAAGAAGACGCCCGTTTACCTGGGGTGGTCGAATAAAGAAAGACTAGAAGAGCTTAATGATAATCTCTACACAATGCTTGATGAGAGAGAGTCCTTTTCTATCAAGATGGATATTCTCAAAAAGAACATCGCGGATAGAGATCTCGCCTTGAAAAAGCTTGATGACCTCTCGCGCTTTACCTCCTACGACGAAATCGACAGGCCTCAGGCACTCAAAATCCTTAACGAGAAAAAGAAGGCGAAGGATGACTTTGTCGCCTCTAATCCAGATATGGAGGAACTCGAGAGAAGACTTGATGCCGCCATCGAGAAGAAGAGGAGACTCAAGGCAGAATACGGTGCACTTTCCGAAGAAAAGGGTAAGAAAAGCGGTGAATTACATACTCTCGAAGAGAGCTATTCAAAGTTTGAAAAGAACAGAGATAAGGCGGATGAAAGCGAGAAGATTGCAGCCTTCGTTGCGCT
>CAVJEL010000035.1:10735-12597 GCA_963648635.1 Ruminococcus intestinalis | reverse complement strand
AATAGAGAGCTTAAGTCCCACCTCAGGCTTGATTTAAAGAGAGCGGGAGATAAGGACTATCAGACATTCCGCAGAATGCTGACTGCAGCCATTCCCGATAAGTTCGATTTGATTAAAAGCGACGCTGAGGGCCGAAAGACAATCTACGGCGAGATAAAGAAGTTTCTCGATAAGTACAACAGTGACGAGAAGCTCAAGCACAAGGTGCTGGACATAAGAAACAACTACCGCTTTATCGTCTACGAGGATAATACTGAGGGCAACATCTCCACCTATTCAGATACCGCAGCACTCTCGGGCGGAGAGAAAGCCAAACTGACATATACAATCCTTGCTTCTGCGCTATGCTATCAATACAATCTCGACAACGAGGACGAGAAGAGAAAGGGACCTTTCAGATTCGTCATCCTAGACGAGGCATTCTCGAAAAGCGACGCCAACAATAGCATATACGCTCTTGAGCTATTTAAGGAGCTAGACCTCCAGCTCATGGTCGTAACACCGCGTAACGGAATAAATCTTGTCGAGGGCTACATTAATTCGCTACATCTCATTGAGAAAAACGAGGTGACAAATACATCAAGCGTAAGCAGTATGACGATAGAGGAGTACAAAAACTCATAATGAAGGGAATTGTTGATGATATAAGACGAAGTGCGATCAATAAGTATAAGGAGTTCCTGCGCTCCGTTTCGTCGTCCATTCTCTTATCTATTGAGTCGTCCTTCTTCCCCTGGACATATAAGGGAGCAAAGGGTAAAAGAAGTGACTCCTATGACGTAGCTCTTTCTCTCTTTTCGGAGCTCTATGCTTCCTCGAAGGAGAAAACAGGAAAAGGTTATAGTCTCATCAGAGAGAAGGTGAATACACGTTCCTACGGGGAACAGACGATAATAAAGGAGATAGTAATCTTCACAAAAGAAGACTATCTGTACTTTATAGGAAGGGAGAAGGAATATGCTTTCTTTCTCTCGTCCCTCGAGGAGCTCAAAGAGTGCTTTCTATCACATTCCTTTGATTTGTCATCACTGAACGATTGGGTTTATCAGAATCTGGATATTCTCCAGGAGAAGAGGAAAGAGGGTTACTACAAATCACTTTTCTCCGTCCTTATGTGGCTGATGGAAAATCCATTCTCAAATCTCTACATAAGGGAGATTCCACTCCCCGTGCACACCAAGTTCATCGAAGAGAACGAGAGCGTTATCCTCTCGCTATATCGTGCCGTCACAAAAAAAGATACGAAGCTATCCTTTGAAGAGACCTTCGGACTGAAGAAGAAGGAAACTCTCATAAGATACAGGATGAAGAACTCGAAAGAGGAGACAGGACTCAGAATGGAGGACTTCAAGAAGCTCTATTTACTCGAGAACTTGAGTGATATAAGGCGCGTATATGTTGTCGAGAACGAAATCGTCTACCTCACATTCCCTCTTCCCGATGATGCAATTGCAATCTTCGGCGGGGGCTTTGCTTCAGCGCTTCTCTCGAAAGCCGAGTGGCTCTGCGACAAGGAATTGTACTACTTCGGGGACGAGGACGAGCACGGCTTTGAAATACTCGCTATTTTCCGTTCCTTCTTCCCTCACACAAAGTCTTTTCTCATGGATGAGAAAACCTACCTTGACCATAAAGAGTACATAGTCAAGGGAAAGAGTGCGACTCAATCTTATGACAGCTACCTCACTGAGGAAGAGATGAAGGTGCTTTCGGCCTTAAGAAGTAACCCGGAGAAGGGAAGACTCGAGCAGGAGAGAATCAGCATCAGTTACATCAAAAACCATCTTTGAAAAGACATAGGTTTTGGAGTAGTATTGTCGCGTTGCGGAGGCTTATATGGAGAGTGAAAACACAGAGAAGAA
>CAVJEL010000035.1:0-10553 GCA_963648635.1 Ruminococcus intestinalis | reverse complement strand
TCGCTTTGGGGCTTATCAAGAAAAACCGTCCCATTTTCGTTTCGCTCGGAAAGAAAAGAGGAAATACTCTTCCATCATTTCTCCTCGGCCTTCTACTGGGCTTTGGAATGAACGGACTCTGTGCACTTTCCGCCGTTCTCCATGGCGATATTTCCCTCACATTCAACTCCTTCAATCTCTGGTATTTCATCCTCCTCTTCTTTGCTGTCTTCATCCAGTCAGGAGCAGAGGAGCTGGTGTGTAGAGGGTTCTTGATCCAGAGACTCAGACGTTCATACTCGTCGCCTCTTGTTGCTATTATCGGGAACTCGATTTTCTTTGCTTCTCTCCATCTTGCCAACGACGGCGTAACTATATTCGGCTTTGTGGATAATCTTCTCCTTGGTATTCTTTTCTCCGTTATTGTCTATTACCTTGAGAGCATATGGTGTGTAATGGCCCTCCATACGGCATGGAACTTCACCCAGAATATTGTCCTGGGCCTGCCCAACAGCGGTAATGTCTTACCTTATTCTGTTTTCCGTCTCGAGAGCGGGGCTAAAAGCAGCTTCTTCTATGACACGGGATTCGGAATTGAGGGCTCTCCTTTCTCTCTTGTTGTAATAGTCGTAGTAATGGCTATAGTTGTCCTCTACGGCCGGAAACATAACGCGGCTCCCGCTAACATCTGGGACGGGGTGGAAGAAGAGTCGGATCCGGAATAAGAGTATTGTCTATCCGGCTTTTTCATACTCGATTAGTAATCGCCTCTATCACCTTTTTGTTGACAGCTCGATTGGTGAGATATAGCATGAAGTAGATGTTAAACCGGTTAAGTAATAATGATTTCACGAAAAAGCTTTTTGCTGTTGCGCTTCCCATAACAGTGCAGAGTCTGCTTTCCTCCTCCTTTTCGTTTATCGACCAGCTTATGGTCGGAAGGCTCGGTACCGTCAGTATTGCTTCTGTCGCTATTGCCGGGAAGTTCTCATCCTTCTACTCCATAATCCTTGCATCTCTCATAAGTGCATACGGCATAGTACAGAGTCAGTATGTGGGGGCTGAAGACAGCCTCGGGGAGGGGAAAGCCCTCAAGATTGTATCTCTATTATCGTTAGTTCTTACTCTTATTTTCCTTATTCCCTCGCTTGTTGTTCCGTCGTTTGTCATGGGGCTTTACATGAAGGATTATGAAACAATAAAAGAGGCATCGAGGTATTTGATGATAGTCTCTACGGCCTTTCCCGCCCAGGCTGTAATCCTTATCCTCTCCACGATACTACGCTCGAGGGAAAAAGCTGCCTACCCGATGTACTCTTCTTTGATTTCAGCCGTAGTGAACTGCATTCTCAACTACATTTTCATCTTTGTCCTCGATAAGGGAACGGCGGGAGCTGCAGTAGCCACGGCTATTAGCCAGTACTCCCAGGTTTTCCTTCTCATCATTCCTGCGTCCAGGTTGATTGAGAGAGGAGAAAGAGGCGAAAACGGCGCCTACCTCAAGACCTTCATGAAGGTTTTTCTTCCGATTCTTTTCTGCGAGTTTTTCTGGGGACTTGGGGAGAACGTCTACGCGTCCGTTTACGGTCATATGGGGACGGTGAGTGCTGCCTCTTATTCGCTAACAGGACCTGTCCAGTCCCTTATGATAGGTGCTCTCACTGGCCTCAGTCAGGCGTCCGCGATACTCATAGGAAAGGAGCTTGGGAGAAATGAGTGTGACAGTGCCTACAGCCATAGTCGCTCGATAATAAAGTGGGGAATTGTGATGAGTGCTGTGCTTTCCATCCTCATCATAGTTTTCAGAAGGCCTTATCTTAAGCTCTACGCGGTGGAAGAAGAGGTTTACTCTCTCAGCAAATACCTTCTACTTGTCTATGCCTTTTATGCGCCTGTAAAGGTGTCGAATATGATTATAGGTGGTATTATACGCTCCGGTGGCCGTACCGATTTGAGTATGTATGTCGATTTAATAGGAACGTGGGGAATAGGGGTACCACTTGCACTAATATCTTCCCGTCTTCTTAATTTCCCCATATACCTTGTTTATGCCTCGCTCTCTTTCGAGGAGGTGGTAAGGGTTGTGATTGTGAGCCGTATATTTGAGAAGAAAACCTGGATGGAAACTATAGCAGAATAACTTCTGTGTGATAGGATAAGAAGCATCATTTATTGAGTGAGGTAAGAAATGGAAAGAGTTGAAAAGTTTTTAAAGGAAGCAGGAGTATATTACCTGGCAACAATGGACGGTGACCAGCCGAGGGTCAGACCTTTCGGAACAGCAAATATATATGACGGGAAGCTCTACATACAGACTGGAAAGAAGAAGGATGTTTCAAAACAGCTCCACCTTAATCCGAAGGCTGAAATATGTGCATTTAAAAACGGCGAATGGCTGAGAGTGTCGGGTCTTTTACTTGAGGACGACAGGAGAGAAGCAAGAGTCAGCATGCTCGAGGCCTATCCTGATCTCAAAGCTATGTATTCACCCGATGACGGAAACACGGAGGTATTCTACTTCAAGAATGCGACTGCCGTATTCTCATCGTTCACAAAGCCTTCTGAGACAATCAAGTTCTGATGGTAAAGGATATTGTACGTGACGAGGCCTTCCTCTCCATTCCGTCTGAGGATGCGGACGAAAGAGACAAGGCCGTAATCAATGATTTAGTCGACACACTCCATGCCAATAGAGAGAGGTGTGTGGGAATGGCGGCGAACATGATCGGCGTGAATAAGAATGTGATTGCCGTTGAGCTCGGTCCTGTTTCCATTGTTATGATTAACCCCCGAATCTTGAAGAAAAAAGGTGAGTACATAACAAAGGAAGGTTGCCTCTCCCTCGAGGGGGAGAGAGAGTGCGTGAGGTACCGGGATATTGAAATCGAGTACCTCGATAGGACTTTCAAGAAGAGAAGGGAGAGCTACTCCGGCTTTGTCTCCGAGATTATCCAGCACGAAATGGACCATCTTAAGGGCATAATCATTTAACAAAATGCCGGGCGTCAACTCACCCGGCTTTTCTTACGCTTGAAGTTCTTTCTTTTTACTTCCCTTCTTCAGGTAGATGTAATAGATGATGTTCAAGAGAATTCCCGCCGTTGTTGCTGCCGGGGCCGAGAGTCCGATGGCCGTGAGGCTGGCATTAGGCTGTATACTCATCACATATGCAAGCGGTAGCCTGACAAGGAGTGTCTGCACAAGGCCCTGAATCATAACCCAAAGCGTGTGGTTACTGCCGTTATAGTAGCCGACCATACTAAAAAGGACTGCGGTTACTATTGTCTCGGGGGCGAATCCCTTGAGGTAGGCAAAACCGTTCTCGATTACAGCACTGTCACTTGTAAATATTGCTGTAAGTAAATCACCTTTGAAGAGGACAAGGACAAAGACTAGTACTCCGATGACGAGGCCGATTCCCATACCTGTGAACATGGCCTTCTCGGCTCTCTTTTCGTCTCCTGCTCCGATATTCTGCGAGACAAAGGATGCCATCGACTGCATGAGTGCGGAAGGAACAAGCATTGCAAAGTTTACGATTTTGCACGCAACTCCATATCCTGAAGATGCCGCAAGACCAAGTCTATTTACAAATGCACAGAGCGCGAGGAAGGAAACCTGGGTTAAAAATTCCTGGAGGGCGAGGGGAAGGCCTATTTTGAGCGAGAGTCTGGCTTCCTTGTTGAATGAGAAATCACTCTTCTTTATCTTGAAGGGGAGTCCTCTCTTTTTTAAGAGAAGAAGGGCAAAGACTACGCTGACAGCCTGTGCAAAGACGGTGGCAATTGCAGCGCCTGCAGTGTTCATCTTGAAGACTGCACATAATAGAAGGTCCCCAACAATATTTACAACGCATGCAACGGCAACGAAGATGAGCGGGGATTTACTGTCTCCCAGTCCTCTGAAAATCGATGAAAGGAGGTTATATGCAACGATGAAGAAAATTCCTCCACCACATATTCTTACATATTGAGTTGTCTCCTCAATTGCTTCCTCAGGTGATTGCATAAGTATTGCAATGGGGCGCGCAAAGACTATCATCACAACAAACAATATTGCAGATATTACCCCGAAGACCACAACAGAGCCTCCGATTACCGGCCCGATTTCATCTTCGTTCTTTTCCCCAAGGTAACGGGCGATGAGTACGGTTATACCCATTGCAAGCTGTGTTATGACAAAGGTTACAAGGTTCAGAACCTGGCTACCTGTCGAAACACCGGAGAGCCCTGCCGTTGTTCCAAATCGTCCTACAACAAGTAGGTCGACGGCGCCGTATGCTGCCTGAAGCACAAGCGAGAATAGAATCGGCATCATGAATCTCACCATCTTTTTGAGTATGCTTCCGGATGTGAAATCAAGAGTACTTTCAGCCATTTTTTCTCTCCTCCCTTTCAATCGAAGAATAGAACTTCTCTATAGTCCCGACGAGGGTTTTCACCTCTTCGTCGGTAATTGACGAGAGTGAGTCGAGAAGGGGAAGAAATACATCTTCGTTGTACTTCTTCGAGAGCTTTTCACCCTTGTCTGTTATCTCGAGGTATGTCACCCTTGCGTCAGATGAGGAAGGAGACTTAGTAATGTAACCCTTTTCCTCCATCTCCTTGAGTGTCCTTGTCACACCCGGCCTCTGGAGCTCGAGGGCATCGCTTATATCTGATACCCTCACATCTTTCTTCTCTTTCTTGAGTTTTTCTATCATATCGAGATAGCGTATATATGACGACGATACTCCTTCGGGAAGAGAAGGCAAGAGGTCAAGAATACGCTTTGCCGTGTAAAACGAATCAAGCATTTCTTTTATGTTTTCAATTGTCATGTTATATTCCTTTGATTAACAAAGATAATTAACTCGGGTAATTAAGTCAAGTATCCTCATCTGTATTGCTTTCTTCACGAATTTTCCTCTGTTCTATTTACCAATGGAGTATCTTTTTCGATAATTGCTTCCATGAAAAAAGTTGTCACTTTGTTTTTTCTTGTTCTGGTTACTTTTTCCTTGAGTGCCACTGTCTGTTATGTCGGTGCGGAGGGCGGCGTTGCATTCAGCTCTGTGGTGGCGAGTAAAGGTTACCGGGACTATGAGTATAAGATGGGGGTGGGGTACAAGGCCTCCATTCCTGTTGTAATCAAGTTTACTGAAAATATAGGCCTTGATACTGGTGTTTCAGTCTATGGTAAATACTATAAGTATTCCCAGGATGTTGTCGGTAACAACAGCAAAAAGCAGACAAACTTCGATTTAGATATTAAAAACGGGTTTGTTACATTCCCCGTTGCATTGAGGCTCTCTTATCCTATATCGCGATTCGATATCTACACATCGCTTGGCGGCTACCTGGGGGTATGGGCATACGGAAATAGGAGCGGAAAGGTTATCAACGGAAATGATAAGAGTGAAAATGTCAGCGAGAAAACCGATCTCACGCTCTACAACAGATTCGACTCAGGCGTGAGGGTCAGTGTCGGCACGGGAGTAAAATTCGGCTCCTTCTACGGCTATTTACAGTGGGAATATGATTTCTCCCTTACCGATATGAACAAGAGGCAGAAATACGGTGCTTACAGAATGCATAACTCGACATTCCTTGTTACTCTCGGCCTTCTATGGGGGATTAACAAATGAGAAATACTTCCAAAATAATAATTCTTGCTCTTATCATTTTACTTCTCGCTTCCTGTTCAAATGAAGTAAAGGCTCCCGATGATTCATGGGAGGGTGTCTTCCTTCAATTCTGGAATCAGATGAATAATGAGTATGTTCATTTCTCTGAAGAGGATTCAATCAACTGGGATGATGTATATGACGAGTACATCGATAAGTTTAAAGCTCTCGATTTTACAAAGAAGGAAGACTCCATAAAAGCATTCAGATACTTCAAGGAAATTGTATACGGTGTCCATGACTACCACTATTCTCTTGTGGTGAAGGATAAATTCGGGCAAGTCTTGGAAACATGTCCGGCTGACCTACAAAAGTATGCCGCTGCCGGCGGAGATATCATGGACTATCCGGATGTGACGCTCGTGGATGACAATGGAGGAGAATATCTTACAGCAATAAATAACCCGAAACGTCACTACTCTGATGAAGAAAAAGCTGAAATAAGAGAAACAGCTATTCCCAGCTGGAATGAGGTTAAAGACTTGATGGGGGATGCAACCGGAACGGGCTCGGACTGGGGGAATTTCCACACTACAACTGGAAATACTACCGCTACTGAATTTACGAATGGCTATTACGGCTATACATTCTCCTCCTTATCTTCTGATGACTTTGAAAACCTGACTGTAGATGATGAGAAAACAATCGATAACTGGAACGATGTAATAAAAGCGATGGAGCTCACATCATATTTCTACGGTGTGAACAAGGATTATGTCTTCTATATCTATTTCTCGGACTTCGGAGATTACTACTTTCTCACTAATATCTTCACAACAGATAAACTCTCTGAGGGACAACAAGCGTTTCTGGCGAAGAATAAGGAATATGCTAAGATACGTGTGAAAACAAGAGATTTAATTGAAAAGGTAAGGAAAGGGAGTATTTCCAATACCAAGTTAAAGGAAGCAATAGAAGAAGGCGTAAAGGGGATATACGGCCTGCAGGCTATGTACTACAACCTTCTGTATGTCACATCGGAGAGTAAGTGTGTGTTCACTGATGGTACGGTAGCTGATATCAAAGGTGTTGTGATGGACCTCAGGGGTAACACAGGTGGATATGTTGATTTCCTTAAGGGAATCTGGGGGGCTTTCTTTCCGACCGAGACTCAGTTCGGATATGAAAGATATAAGTCAGGGTACGCAAGAAACGAATACACGCCATGGGTAAGCTACAGTATTGACGAGGCTTTTGTTTCTCCTTACTTAAATGAGGTTTATCAGAAGCCTGTCGCCGTACTCGTCAACGGACGTTCCGTATCATGCTCTGAAATATCGTGTATAATATCGAAACTTTTACCCAACTCTATTGTTATCGGCCAGCAGACCTATGGAGCTACATGCTGCCTTAGAAACCGTGAGATTTATAACGGCGGTCCATTCGATAGTGATCATATTGAGGTTTATACAACAACATATCAATTTGTTGATAACAACAGAGTAAGCTATGAAACAGTTGGCATCACGCCAGATATCAAAACCGAACTTTCTACTACAACAGATAATGCCTTCAGTGAAGGATTGAAGTTCGTTACAAAGTAGAAGATGAAGAGGGCTGTGGTAACATGGCCCTCAACTCTCATCTTCGTTAACCTTTATTGAGAAGTGGTTCTTCTCGTAGTCTATAACACCTTCTTTCTTGAGTTTTCCCAGTTCTATCGAGAGCCCGCTTCTCTCGACTGATAGGTAGTCGGCCATCTCCTGCCGTGAGAAGGGAATGTCGAATTCAAGAGAGCCACGGTGCTGAGCCTCAGACGAGAGATAGGAGAGTATTTTTGCCCTTGTCGTACGCTGTGAAAGGTGTGTTATTTTTTCTGAAACCTTCAGATTCTTCTCTGCCGTCTCCATCATGATGTTCCGGATTAAAAGCGTGTGGAATGTGCATGCGGACGGGCACATCGTCAATACACGCTTTATGGAGAGATACATCACGCTTACATCTGTTTCCGCCGTTACACTTACATTTAATGTCGTCCCGTTTGTGGAGGCATATGCTGTCCCGAACGTTTCTCCCTCCTTGAGACGCTGTATTATGTTTCTGTTTCCCCATATGTCTTCCTGGGTGATGAATGCGCTTCCCTCGAGAATAAGGCCGATTGATGAGACGGTGTCACCACTGTGGATAATAATGCTATCCTTCGGGTAGGAGGAAATCTTCACATCGAGGCATTTCAGCATCGAGAGCACATCATCGTCCTTGATTGACGAGAAGAGCGGGGATGATTTGATTGAGGATAAATATTCTTTCATAATTACCTTCGTGTTGAAAAATCAACAGACAACTTATTCTCTATATACTAAACTTTATAAAAAATATAAAGAGAGGAGAATACCTTATGGATAACACAATGTTTTGTTTTCAATGCGAGCAGACTGCCGGATGTACAGGATGTACAAAGAAAGCGGGAGTATGTGGTAAAAGCGCTACTGTCGCTCTTCTTCAGGACAAATTGACTTCATCTTTGATAGGACTCGCGAGAGGCGCAAGTAATTCGCCGAGGGTTAATGATGAGACATATCGTCTAATAATCGAAGGGCTCTTTACAACCATAACGAATGTCAACTTCAACGAAAGTACCATCAAAAGGCTGACGGAGTGGGTTGTTATCGAGAAGAATAGACTTATCCCGGACTGCTCTGTATGTCCATCGCCCTGCGGACACAACGAAGATTATGATGTTTCGAACATCTGGAATGCTGATGAGGACATAAGGAGCCTCAAGTCGCTTATTCTCTTCGGAATAAGGGGAATGGCAGCATATGCACACCATGCAATGGTTCTCGGCTATACAGATGAAGAAGTTAATCGTTTCTTCCTGAAGGCCCTCTGCATACTGGGTGAAGACCTAAATATGGAAGACCTTCTTCCCGTCGTCATGGAAGTGGGAGAGAAGAACCTCAAGTGCATGGAACTCTTAGATAAGGCCAATACACTTACCTACGGTAACCCAACACCCGTTACAGTTCCACTTACTGTTGAAAAGGGCCCCTTCATCGTCATCTCCGGTCACGACCTGAGAGACCTCGAGCTTTTGCTACAGCAGACTGAAGGTAAGGGTATAAACATATACACACACGGCGAGATGCTTCCGGCACACGCATACCCTCTCCTCAAGAAATATCCTCATCTCAAAGGTAACTATGGAACAGCATGGCAGAACCAGCAGAAGGAGTTTGCTTCTATTCCTGCTCCTGTTCTCTTTACAACAAACTGTCTCATGCCCCCTAAGGAGAGCTACAGCGACCGCGTATTCACAACTTCTGTTGTATCGTACCCGGAGATAGTGCATATATCAGATAACAAGGATTTTACTCCGGTTATTAACAAGGCCATCGAGCTCGGCGGTTACAAAGAGGATAAGGTCTTTACGGGAATCAACGGCGGCACAACTGTCATGACAGGATTTGCACGTAACACAGTTCTTTCCGTTGCAGATAAAGTAATTGATGCAGTAAAGGCCGGGAAAATCAAGCACTTCTTCCTCGTCGGTGGATGTGACGGCGCAAGAAGCGGCAGAAACTACTACACGGAGTTTGTCAAGAAAACGCCGTCAGATACTGTTGTTCTTACTCTTGCATGCGGTAAGTACCGCTTCAACGACCTTGACCTCGGAACAATCGAGGGACTCCCGAGACTCATGGATGTGGGACAGTGCAATGATGCCTACAGTGCAATACAGATTGCCGTGGCACTAGCGAATGCATTCGGCTGTACAGTCAATGATCTTCCGCTCTCGATGGTACTTTCGTGGTATGAGCAGAAGGCGGTATGTATCCTTTTAACTCTCCTCTATCTCGGAATCAAGAACATATACCTCGGGCCGACTCTTCCGGCATTCATATCGAAGAATGTTCTTAACTACCTTGTAGAGAATTTCAACATTTCTCCAATCAGCACTCCTGAGGAAGACTTGAAGAAGATTTTGAAATAAAAATCCTCCTTCCAGAGAAAAATTGTCATTCTGTCCAGAGATTTGGACACTCTACTGTGATAATCCTCCTATAGGTGCAGAAAACTGCACCCGGGAGGAATGTATGGCATTGAAAGATTTCATTCTTGACGGCGGACTCTTCGGCCTCATGAGAGGTTTCGACCATGAAGAAGAGGGCAGGGCATACGGCTTCGGGGAATTTATGGAAGATACTTCCGTAGCTGCAGAGGTTATCGCATCTGTTTCCTCTGTCGCTGGAAGTGGTAACTACCTGAAAGGACAGGACTCTAGCTATCTGGAGGAGGATTAAAAATGGCAAACGGAAAAAACAACGACGAGAGTAGTAAACTCGCCAAAGCCGGCGGTGCGACGGCGGCGGGAGTTGCAGCGGGCTCAGTCATCGGAGGAATTCCGGGCGCAATTGCAGGTGCTGCAATCGCAATCGGGGTTTCAATTTTCAAAGCAATGAAAAACAATTAGCTGTCGGCAGGGTTTCCTGCCGTCTTTCTCTCTATTTGTATATCTCTTCGAGTGTGTACCTGAATGATTCCTTGATTTTATCTCTGAACCATACCGGCTCGATGACTTCTGTCTGAGGGCCAAGTGACATTACCCAGCGCCATAGCCAATAAAGGCCGTTTGTCGTGACAGTAAAGAGGTGTGTGCCATCTCCGACACTCTCGATTTTAACTGTATCCGGCCATGCCTTTTCCCTCTCGAACTTACCCTGGTTGTTCCGGAGTTTAATAATAGCCGTAAAGCTTTCATCTATTCTGATTATTCCGAAAGGATCCTTCAGAGCCTTATCTACATCGATTGACGGCGAAGGCATCTTCTTCTCTTCGTCCTTCTTTGTTCTAAGTTTCTGCGTAACCGAGACTATCCTCGGGATTGAGATGTTGAAGACGCTTCCGTCCTCCTTCATTTCTACTCTCCTTGTCGCGGATACTCCGAGGACTTGCCTCGAGAGAGGAG
>CAVJEL010000034.1:0-18442 GCA_963648635.1 Ruminococcus intestinalis | reverse complement strand
CCCCTTGCTTGATTTCGAATCAAGTGCCTTCGACCACTCGGCCATCTTTCCATCCGGATTGATTATAGTGTTTTTCTTTCCTTTTTTTCTACTACCCAGCGTGTGTATGTTTTTATTCTGTCTTTTCGTTATCCAAAAGTTTCCCTTACTTTCATAAGAAGGTTCCCCAGCAGGTTTCTTCCCCGCCATTTTGTCGTGTCAAAACGATTCGGGTCCTTCATCGAGAGCCCTATGCCCCAAACCAGATCCTTTACAGCACATTCGGCTAAGATAGAGTCGCCCGTATCCAGTAATTGCTGTTTCATTCAGATTACACAGATTGCCAAAATAATCATGTTAAACAAAATTATGCGGTAAACAGCAATGAAATCGAGTATATTATTGAACTAGCGAGTGTTGTTATGAAAAAATTAAAGGAGGGAGGGACTACTAATGAATAAACTAAGAATGGAATCGCCAGATATGACGGCGCAGAACATAGACCGCATTGCCACACTTTTCCCGAACTGTATCACGGAAATGCTGGATGAGAAGCTTTGCACATCAGAGAAGAAGGTGTATAAGCGGGCGGTTAATTTTGAGTTGTTGAAACAAATGCTTTCACCAGATTTGGTGGACGGCAAAGAGGCATACGAGTTTATATGGGTCGGCAAGAAGGCGGCAATCATGGAAGCCAACAAGCCAATCCGCAAGACACTACGCCCATGTGTGGAAGAGAGCAAGAACTGGGATACTACCGAAAACCTTTACATCGAGGGCGACCTGATTGCCTGTTTTGACGAGTGTGTTCCCGAAAGTGTGGTCAGGGAGATTGCCAAGCGCAAGCCGCTTCGCGCCGTCTTCCGTGATTCTGGCTTTACGTCCAGTCCGGAGAAGATTAACGTATTTGAGATTTTCAAGCTCTATATGCCAGAGGATGCCAACGATATTACAAAGCGCGTGAGAGTGATTTGAGGAGGTGTGGAAATGGACAATAACAGCTTAATACCAAAGATTCCAGATACTCTTGAAGTCAATCTGAATGCTTTGTGCTGCAACTCTATTGAACTGATTCAGCATGCTCGGAAAATTGCAGTCAATCAGGTCAATCTCGTTCAACTCATGACGTACTATGCGCTGGGCTATTGGATTGTAGAGGGACAACAGTATGGAAAAGGCCGCGCTGGATACGGCAAAAAGGTCATTCAGACGCTCTCCGATGCGCTGAATGCAGAGTTCGGCAAGGGATTTTCGGTTGATACCCTTGAAAATGCAAGAAAATTTTACCTGAACTATCAGGACCGAATTTCCGAAGCAGTGTTTCGGAAATTTGTTGACGAAAAATCCGACACGCTGTTTCGGATTTCGGAAGGCTCTACTCCGTTTACGCTTTCTTGGTCGCATTATCTTTTACTCATGCGAATCAAAAATCCGGATGAGCGCAGCTTTTACGAAATTGAAGCAACAAAATCTGCATGGAGCTTGAGGACGCTGCAACGACAGTACAATTCGAGTCTGTACGAGCGACTGGCTCTCAGCCGGAACAAAGGTGAAGTCATTCGTCTTGCGCGTGAAGGCAACGTGATTGAAAAGCCTACAGATATTGTCAAGCAACCGACTGTTCTTGAATTTTTAGGGCTTGAAGAAGAGGCGAAGTATTCCGAAACAGACCTTGAATCCGCAATTATTGACAAGCTACAAAAGTTCCTGCTTGAATTGGGCAAAGGCTATCTCTTTGAAGCGCGTCAGAAGCGATTCACTTATGATGAGGAAAACTTCTATGTCGACCTTGTTTTCTATAACCGCCTGCTCCGCTGCTATGTGCTGATTGATTTGAAAATCGACAAGCTCACTCATCAGGACTTGGGACAGATGCAAATGTATGTCAACTATTATGACCGTTGCCAGAAGCTCCCTGATGAGAATCCGACCATCGGTATTTTACTTTGCAAGGAGAAGAACGACGCAGTAGTTCAGATGACCTTACCTGAAAACAGTAATGTCTTTGCATCAGAGTATAGCCTGTATTTGCCGGACAAAAAGATGCTACAAAAGAAACTGCAAGAGTGGATTGATGAGGAAACTGGAGGAGAAGACGATTGAAGCTACAATTCAAACAGGTCGAATTTTTTATTCGAATTCGAGGTCAAAAGATGGTTTATAGTGGTTTTCTTTTCTTTTTTCATACTACCCAGCGTGTGTATGTTTTTATTCTGTCTTTTCGTTATCCAAAAGTTTCCCTTACTTTCATAAGAAGGTTCCCCAGCAGGTTTCTTCCCCGCCATTTTGTCGTGTCAAAACGATTCGGGTCCTTCATCGAGAGCCCTATGCCCCAAACCAGATCCTTTACAGCACATTCGGCTAAGATAGAGTCGCCCGTATCCAGTAATTGCTGTTTCAGATTGTTGTTTTGAGAAAACTTTGCCTTTAAAGCTTCAAAAACAACCTTCTCGCGAATACCGCTCCAGACATTGTCGTCATACTTGGAAACAGAGCGTCCCAGTGCCTTTATGTCGGCAACAACGTCTGTAGCCATAATCTTTGATGCAACAGCATCGTCATTAAACGAGACAGCCTTTCTATACATCATATACTGCTCGACAGAAGAAAACATCATACCGTTCACGATGAAGGGGGAAAGATACCAGTTACTTAAAAATCCGTTCTCTTCATCCGGGTTATGGAAGCAGATAATTCTCATCACACTTCTCCAACCTTTTCTACTGCCAGTTCAAGGTCAAGGTCATGAAGTCCGTGATAGGCTTTCTTCAAGAACTCCACCGGTATCTTATTCACGAGTTCACAGCTTTTGATATTGTAATACCATTGATAGTAGGCATAGAACTCGCCTATCCATTCAGTCATGAAACCCTCAATAGCCGTTCCTTTTTTCGGTGTGTACCCGTCATTATGCATAAAATACTCCCACAGGGTTTTATAATCCATCGTGTTGACGTATGCCTGGCTTTCATCGATAGCTTTTCTCGTTTTGCCTGTCATATAACAATTGATGAAATCTTCTGTATCACAATCAGGATAGGTTAAGGCAAAAAAATCGAAGAGCTTACCCTGATTTTCAACTACATCACTTAAATATTCTTCTGCATATGCTTTCATAATTAACTCCTCAGAAAAGTGTACTGAACACTTTCTCAACCTTATTCTCGTCCGAATTGATTAAACTCCTCATAGCCTTACGTGCTTCGATGTCCCTGGAATTGAATTTCTCGTTAAACTCGGCATAATCCACAGCCAAAATGGAATCGGGGATTTCTCTCAAAGAGGAGAATGCCTTCTCGGTTTTTATGCAGTATTGAATCCCCAAATTACCAAGAGAGAGTATTTTCTCGAGAATATCGACATCGATATTGTCATGGACAAACTCTTTTGCGATGAAAAAGTAGGATGCGTCCGCCCTCCAGCCTTTTATCACATCGAATCCGGTGGTATCGACAGCGAACTTGGATATGAACTTATCTGCAAGCATATAATAACGTTTCGAATCTGCTGCGTCTCTGTGTCGCATAAGCTCTGCAAGCCATGAAAGCACATTCAATTTCTCAAAATCGAGGATTTTAAGTCCCTCTGTATCAAATGCGTATTTATGCACCCAGCCGTTTTGTTCGTTGGGACGACAAACAGCCCATTCTTTGGCAAGTTCCAAGTTTTCCGTCAGGTAAAAGCCTTTTCCATAATCATGTTTGTCATTGCCGAGTCCATAAGTCGGTACAACAACCTTATCTGGAGTTCCATGATACAGAACTATCTCTGCCATTCTTCTTTCCTCCTAAGAAAACATCTTTTCTGGTTGGGTATTTCATAGCTATCTGCATTTACGCTTGCGAAGAGTAATATGTGAGGAAGGGTAGGCACCTGGCCACATGCACACTGTTTCCAAGCGTTATATAAAGATAGACTATCGGGGAAGCAGGTATTTCTTTTTTCATTTGATCCATACGTCACGATTTTTCCTAATTTAACTGATTCCGATAATAATTCTCTAATTCTACGCAAAGAAAGATTAATCTCAAATGATATTTCTCGTGCAGTCAGTTCATATGATTCTTTCAGAGTCTGGAGCATTAAATTGTTAGAATCCTGCTTTCTGCGATTTAGGTATTTACTTATATACTGCTTATTCAAGGAAGTGTTTTCCGCACCATTCGCGTTCTCTTCCGCACTATTTAAGCTGGCTTCCACACCATTTGGACTGACTTCCGCACCATTTGGACTGACTTCCGCACCATTCAATCTGACTTCCGCACCATTCAATCTGACTTCCGCACCATTCAATCTGACTTCCTCACCATTCGGACTCACTTTCGTGTTATCTCTTATGCTTTCCGCGTTATCTCCTGCGATTTTCGCGTTATCTTCTATGCTTTCCGCGTTATCCCCTGTCGTTTCCGCGTTATCCCCTATGCTTTCCGCGTTATCCCCCGCGTGTGGTGTTGAATAACACGGGGGTAGGGAGATTGAGGCTGAACATCTTGTCCAGAGAGTTAGGGTTAATCTATCTAATTCATAGTTTTTTTCAACATTCACCATAGGTAATCCAAGCATATTGACAGCCCTAAGAATCAAGGCTGTTCTCATTTAGCAGAAATTCATAAAGGCCCAGGTGAAGAATTCCTTCCTCGTCTGTCCATGCCTTCATGGATGTTTTTGTTATGATAATCTTCTTAAAGAAGTCTTTCGTCTTTCTGAACGGCCTTAGCTCAGATTCAAGTTTTGTCGGGTCTTCAACATTCAATGCTGATTGTATGTAGTACTTCTTTGAGCCTTTATTGACGACAAAATCTATTTCACAGCGGATTTTTTCTCTTTTATCCTTCTTGGATTCTACTATCTCTACAACGCCGACATCGACAGAGTATTCACGGCACAGAAGTTCATTGTAAATTATGTTTTCCATAATATGCGTTTCTTCCTGCTGTCTGAAATTCAGTCTTGCATTTCTAAGACCTATATCTGTGCAGTAATATTTTGATGGGTATTCAAAATACTTTTTGCCTTTTACGTCATACCGTTTTGCATTACTGAAAAGGAATGCCTCCTCAAGATAATTGAGATAGTTGGAAATTGTTGTGCTGGAAACATTGATTTTCTTTACTGTTGCCAATGTGTTTGAAATTTTGCTTGCATTGACAAGTGATCCGATGGAGGAGCAGAGGTCATCAGTCAACTCCTCAAGAACATCCGTGAGCTCGATATCATATCGCTCGATGATGTCTTTGAAATATACCTCCGTGAAAAGAGTCTTCAGATAGTTCATCTTGCTTAAGTCGCTCTTCTGCGCTAGGACAAGTGGCATGCCCCCGTAAAGTGCATATTCTTCATATCTTTCGATTTTATCTCCCCCTAAGAAGGAATAGTATTCCTTGAAGGAGAGTGGATATATCCTGACCTCATCACTTCTTCCACGGAAAGCAGTCAGTACATCTTTTGTGAGCATCTTTGAATTGCTTCCAGTTACATAGATATCAACATTTCTCATCCTCATGAGGCCATTCAAAACATTATATAGTTTTATATCTTCGTGTTTTTTAAGTTCCTCCTTCGTTATTGCATACTGGACCTCATCAATAAGGATGTAATACATTTCCGGCCCTTTTATTCTGCTTCGGATATATTTTGATAATTCATCGGGATTGCGATATTCGAGCCCGGTATCATCATCGAGGGCAACCATAATAATCTGCTCATCTTTTACTCCGTTCTGGATGAGATAGTCATGAAACAGATTAAAGAGAAGAAAGCTCTTTCCGCACCTTCGGATACCTGTGATAACCTTGATAAGTCCGTTTCCCATTCTGCTTATTATTCTGTTAAGGTATTCGTCTCTCCTGATGATGGTTTCCATTGTGTTTCTTTTACCTCTTTAAACTAAGGGAAATTTTCCCTTAAGTTTCAATTAAGGATATATCCGGAACTGGGAGCAATCAAGTGTTAATTGAAATCTAGGGGAATTTTCCCCTAAGTTTCAAGTGAACGTCAATTTATGAAGTGTACACAAATGATATTGATATATCCTGTTCGTAGTCTCCGAAATGCCTTCCGAAGAGATTGAATCCACCCACATATTCCGCATCGGTTTTGTTTTCTATTCTCAGGGAAATCGGACGCGAGGAAGAGAAATCAAAATCGTATACTGTTACGCCGGAAGACTGTTTCCCATTTATCATGGAGCCGTTTTCGTTGATTTCAAGTGTAACAAGTTCTCCGAATTGTGTACTGCCGCTCGGCCACCATGATGGATTGAGTCGTCCCCGTCTGCTCCCATAGTCTCCCGGAGAGCGCCAGGTACCGCATTCCTTGTCGTCAAGTGAGATTGTTATGTCGGAAATCCAGTCTTCCTTGTAGTTGAAGGTTTCAGAACAGGCTTCAAAAGTTATCAAAATGCTTTTTATGTGTACTTGATTGTCAAATTTCCACGGAATCTTATATGACACGAATCCGCCGCATGTCCAGAGAATCTGCGCATTGACATGCTCTGGGAGAAAGAATGCATCAGGGCGGTCATCATGCCCGATGATTCCGTTCTCACTGGCAATACCGCATGTGGGGATGACAAGACAGTCACTGTAGCACCCGATTGGGATTGAGAGACTGTATACTTTATCAACATTCGGATCATCGGATGTAAGGGTGATTTCTATGTTGTCATATTTACGGCTGCATATTTTCATTGCGCCCCGGCTTCCTTTCTGTACCTTTGTATTAATCAAACCTGCTGTTTCAAGAGCGCGGATATATACAGCCGCGCTGGATGTGGGAAGCTGGAGTTTCTCGGCTATTTCGGCAACATTGAAGCTGCTGTGGTAGAGAAGTTTTAGTATCTGTATACGGGCGGGCGACGATAATGCCGCTCCGATAGCACTTAGTGCCTCTTCATTCTCAAGGTTAAGTTCCAGTATTTTCGACATAGAAAGGTTTCCTTTGACAAGTATTTTATATCCTTATTAAAACACAAATCTTGTTTAAATGAATCTAATTTTACCCTTGAATAAGTAATTAATTATAATATTTGACAACAAAATAGCGCACTGTTACGCTTTTTTTGAATTTAAAGAACAAGTTTTTCGTTTTTATGAAGTTTGTTCACTGAAAAACAAAAATGGAGGAATCTGAGGATGAAGAAAATTTTAACTATTCTTCTTGTTGCACTTATGGCATTGACATGTGTATTTGCAAAAGGGTCATCGGAGACACAAAGCGCAGATACAAAGACAAAAATAAGCTTTATGGGCTGGGGGACAGACTCGGAGATTGCCACATATAAAGCTCTGATAAGTCAATTTGAGGCAAAATACCCTGATGTTGAGGTTGAATACATTGTAGTTGCTGACAATGAGTTCGATACAAAACTGCAGACTATGATAGGAGGAGGACAGGCTCCGGATGTTTTCTACTGCAGTATCGACAAGATGATGAAATATGCTTCCACCGGTAATCTCCTTAACCTGACGGATTATGTCAACAATAATGAAATCTTTGATCCTGATAATGTCTGGGAATGCCTCAACAATCTATATAGGTATGATGGGGAGAATCAGGGAAGCGGAGACATTTATGCATTGCCGAAAGACGTAAGCGCATTCCCTATCTTCTATAATGTTGACCTTTTCAAAGAGGCGGGTGTGGAGCCTCCTACAAGTGATGATCCGTGGGACTGGAATGACTTCATTGAGGCTGCAAAGAAACTGACTAAAGGAGAAGGGGAGAATAAGATATATGGAACAGGTTCCTATTCTCTTGAATCAGCAGTTTGGTCGAACGGGGCTGAATGGGTTGATCCGGAAACTCTTACCAAAGTTGAAATCACGGACCCGAAGTTTACCCAAGCATTGCAATTCTGTGCGGATCTTGCCCTTGTATATAAAGTCGCACCTACGCCTGAGGAAAGCAGCGCATTAAGCGACTATGACCGTTTCAAACAGGGAAAACTTGCAATGGTCGGTGCAGGAACATGGAGCCTTGCAGATTTCCAGAAGAACTGTGATTTCGATTGGGATGTCATGCCGTGGCCGGTAAGCCCCAATACAGGCAAAACAGCTATATGGTTCGGCTCTGCAGGTCTTGCTGTTTCATCAACAACGAAGAACAAGGAGGCTGCATGCAACCTGGCTGCATATCTTGCATTCAACGAAGAGTCTCAGCGCACGGCTTATCAGATGGGACAGGCTATCCCGATGCTCAAGGATATGGCATACGGCGAATATATGGAATGTGATGACAAACCTAAGAGCAAGCAGGTCTTCTTCGATATGCTTGAGCACACGGCACGTCTTGCTACACAGTCAAGAACATTCAATCAGGACTGGTTTGCTGAATTCAATTCCAATACTGCGGCAGTATTCAAAGGAGAGATGACGGCAGTTGAATATTGTAGTTCCATCAATGATACAGTTCAGAGACTTCTTGACGAATGTAACGAACTGAAAGCTGAATATTCTAAGTGATTTAGTTTGTGCCGGCAGAATAGAATAGTAAAAAATCTGCCGGCCATTCTCTGTTTGGAGGGCAGTTATGAAAAAAAGTTCCAGCAGGCTTGGAAGACGCGAAAGTATTGAGGGACTGCTTCTTGTTACACCTGAGATTGTCTACTTATTGATTTTCTTTCTTCTTCCTCTTGGTATTTGTATTTATGCAGGATTTACCAATTGGAATATTTTGTCGCCTCTTAGAAAATTTGTAGGCCTCAGGAACTTCAAAAAGCTGTTCGCTGACCCGAAGTTCTGGACTGCATGCAGGAACACCCTCTACTATCTTATTCCGATACCTTTCTATCTGGTCCTTGCACTGGTCTTTGCATATTGCTGCCATAAGAAGATTATGGGAGAACGAATATTTCGTGTAATATATTACCTACCGTTCATCTCATCGATTGTCGCATTGACGCTGATTTGGAAATGGCTCTTCAACTCGAAATACGGACTGGTTAATCTTTTCCTCTCTCTGTTCGGAATTACGGGGCCGGATTGGCTGGGAGATCCCTTATGGACAAGGCGGATGATTGTCATAATGATAAGCTGGAAGATGATAGGGATAATATCCATATACTATTTATCGGCTCTCAAGAGTATTCCGGAAACATATTATGAGGCCGCCATAATGGATGGTGCAAGGTCTTTCGAGTGTTTCAGGAACATAACACTCCCTCTTATAACGCCGACAACGTTCTATCTTGTTGTGACGGGCATGATAGGCTCGATGCAGACTTTTCTCGAGGTTAATCTCTTTGCACCGGACGGGGGAAGAAATTACGGAGTGGGCTCCATTGTCTTCTATATCTGGCAGAAGGCTTTTGAGAGTAGTCAGATGGGATATGCATGTGCCGTAGCGGTGATATTCGGACTTGCTATGATTATTTTAACTGCTGTGCAGTTCAGTGTATCAAGAAAATGGGTCTATGAAGGAGAGTGATGCTGTGAGAAGAAGAAAAACATCTTTAAAGAGAATTCTTGCCTTTCTGACTCTTGCTCTTGGAGCATGCACAATGATATTACCTTTTGTTTGGATGCTGTCTACATCCCTCAAAGAGGCAAATCTTGTTTATGTGATTCCACCGCAGTGGATACCCAATCCTGTAGATTGGCAGAATTATCGAGATATCTGGGGGGCGGCAAACCTGATTACAGGCATTAGAAACAGCTTTGTCATAACACTTGTTGTGTTGATTCTGAGTACTTTGACATCCTCGATGGCGGCATTCTCTTTTTCCAAGCTTCATTTTCCCCTCAAGCGCACTATCTTTCTGATGCTGCTTTCAACAATGATGGTACCTGCCGCAGTTTTGTTTGTGCCTCTTTATATCGTATATGCAAAATTGTCGTGGATTGATACGCTGCTTCCTCTCATCATTCCTGTATCATTATGTAACATAAACAACACGTTCTTCCTACGTCAGTTCATGATAGGACTCCCGAGTGCTTATCTCGATGCCGCAAGAATAGACGGGTGCAGCTATTTCGGAACATATTGGCGTATCTTCCTTCCTCTTTCGAAACCTGCAATAGTAACTAATGCCATTATGCTCTTCATGGCGACATGGAATGACTATATGAATCCGATGATTTTTACGAACAGCACTAGTAAACAGACAATACAGGTAGCCATTGCCATGATGAGCTCTCACTATGAGCAGCAGACGGACATACCGATGGTCATGGCGGCTTCTCTCATCGCACTGCTTCCTGTCCTTATCCTTTTCATTACATGCCAGAAGTATTTTGTCGACTCTGTTGTAATTACAGGTATAAAGGGATAAGCCTATGGTGAAATATGTAAATCCAATCAAAAGAAACGGAGACTTTGCAGACCCTTTTGTTCTTAGATTCAACGGAGTCTACTATCTATACTGTACAAATCCTCATGTTCCATGCTGGGTATCTGAAGACCTTGTAAACTGGACGAAAGTGTGTGATACAGTTCCTGAAGAAGAGTTTCCATCTCTTGTTCCTTTTGCTCCGGAAGTTGTTTATGACAATGGATCTTTCTATATGTACACGTCCCCGCACGGAAGAGGGCACTATGTTCTGAAAAGTGACTCTCCGCTAGGTCCTTTTCATAAGATCAGCGGAAATATCGGACACGCAATCGACTTTTCGATTTTCATCGACGACGATGAAAAATGGTATGCATATTGGGCGGATGACAGAGGGATTATGGGGTGTAATATGCCGTCTCCCACAGAATTCGGAGAATCGCACTATATCGGCGCATACCTTCACGGCTGGACGGAAGGCCCCTTTGTGGTCAAAAGAGATGGTGTTTATCATCTTACTTATACAGGCAATCATTTTCTATCAAAAGGATATCGCATAAACGGCGCTTTTTCAGATAACCCACTTGGTCCTTTTCATGATTATGGCCACAACCCTCTTCTTGTTTCGACGAGAGGAAAGACTGTCGGGCTCGGTCACAGCAGTACTGTTTTAGGTCCTGATCTGGCCGAGAACTGGATGTTCTATCACAATCTGAACCCAGATAAAACACGAGACCTTTGTCTTGACAGGGCCATTTTTCACGACAATGACAGTTTTCTTCTGGGACCGACATCATTCAATACGTATGGGCCACAGGAGCCTTTTTATCATGACTCTTTCCGTACTCCAGCAGATGAAACATGGGTTATTGAAGAAGGGAGTTGGAGTGTAAAGAACGGAAAACGTGTAAGTGGAGGAAAAATCAGAGCAATATGTACTCTTCCTCTGCCCGAAAGGGGAAGAGCCGAACTTCATGTAGCGTCAATGGCGGGGAGTAAAGGCTCATACGGGATTATTTTCGAAGGAGAAAGTACAAAGCTGTTGAAGATAGAAAGGGAGATGAACCTGGTTTCTCTCTCTACTCGTGAAGGTGAAATTCTTTTTTCAACTCCTCTTTCTTCCTCTTTTTTGCATGAAGCAGTCCATAGAATCTTATTCTCATGGGTGGATGGATTCTCCCTTTGGCTTGATCACCGTCTCATATCAGGACTTGAAATTGACATGAAAGGTGTGAAAAGGATTGGCTTGTATTCAGACGACTCGGCACAGTTCGGAACTGTTACGATTTCCGACAGCAAAGATATTGTCATCCTTTCTCCGTCTGCACTGGCACCCGCATTGCCGTCTTTTACTCTCAATATTCCTGTTAGCTCGTTATACCTATTTACATTCTACGGAAAGGACAATGCAGGTCCGATTCTCTATGCTGACGGCAGTAAAATCGAGATGACGGATAAAACAGAGAATGTAATACTCTATCAACTTTTTCTTTCTTCAGGCTTTCATGAAATAAAACTGGAAAGGGTGGAAAATGGCAGAGTTAGGATTGATAAGATTGACGGGGAAGGAAACGAAAGACTTAATTTTACACTGACCGGGTTTGATAAGGCGACGGGAGACTTGGTGTTTTATGATGCTTTGATACGTTCTCATCTTCGTCCTTTCTCTTGTCTTGATAACTGGGAGGCAGGTATTCTACTTCGTGCAGATAATCTTTCTGATGGAGGAGAAGGCGATGACAGGGAAAAGGGTACAAACTTTTTCATAGGTTACCGTGTTGCAGTAAGAAACGGGGAGGTCTGCCTTTTTAAGCATGCATATGACGAAAAACTGCTTGTGTCATGTCCTATTCCCGTAAAGGTTGAATATGACCTTACAATTGTATGCTCAGCCGACACGATAGAGGTCTTTTCTGAAAATGTCAGACTCTTTGAATATATCGACCCGTTCCCGATTATGGTCGGACGAGCGGGGCTGCATTCAAGAAAATGCAGTGTGGAAGGGTCTTTGGAAGCATCAACAACAATAAAAAGGGGAGGTTTTTTCAATGAGTAATAATATTCCACGCCCGGAATACCCCAGGCCGGATTTCCAGCGTGGTTCCTGGCTTTCTTTAAACGGTGTATGGGAGTTTTCCTTTGATAAGCCGGTTTTCGACAAAAGAATAGTAGTGCCTTTTGCATGTGAGACAAAACTATCGCTTATAAATGATACATCCTTTCATGAGTCCGTCTGGTATAAACGAAGTTTCATCCTCCCTGAAAGTATGAAGGAGAAACGCATCTATCTGCATTTCGGTGCAGTCGATTATATTTCCCGGCTCTGGGTGAATGGAAAGTTTATTCTCGAGCATGAAGGGGGCCAGAGCAGTTTTTCATCTGATATTACAGATGCCCTGTCGCCTCTTGGCGAAAACATAATCATGCTGGAAGTTCATGATGACCCCGTGGACCTTGAAATGCCGAGGGGAAAGCAATATTGGAAAGAGCATTCCGAGAGCATTTTCTATACCCGAACAACAGGTATATGGCAGAGTGTATGGATTGAGGCTGTTAGTGATGTACATCTTGAATCTATTAGAATTACGCCCATTTTTGATGAGCGTGCTGTACGTTTTTCATATGTTCTCAGTCAGATTTCTCCTCAGACGGAAATCAGAACGGAGATTAGATTTCACGGTGTTGATGCCGGAAGCATCAATATAAAACCGCTCACCAGGAAGGGGACATTCTCTTATCGACTGGATCAGGAGGCACTCTCGAGTTGGAACTTTCAGGAGAATATCGCCTGGACACCCGAAAACCCCAATCTCTTTGATGTGACATTCCATGTCTTTGACGGAGAAATAGAAACTGATACTGTCGAGTCATACTTTGGAATGCGTAAAGTATCTATTGAAAACGGTGTTTTCATGTTAAACAACAGGCCTTATTATCAACGTCTTGTTCTTGATCAGGGCTATTGGCCAGATAGTCTTCTTACAGCCCCGTCGGATGAGGCTTTTGTGCTCGACATCAAGGCCACGAAGGCAATGGGTTTCAACGGTGTACGAAAACACCAGAAAGTGGAGGACCCTCGGTATCTATATCATGCAGATCGCCTTGGACTCCTTGTATGGGGAGAAATCGGGTCAGCCTACATATATTCCGAGAACTATGCTGACAGGATGTACCGAGAATGGCTGGATGTAATCCAGCGTGATTATAACCACCCCTGTATAGTTGTATGGACACCGCTCAATGAATCATGGGGAGTGCAGGAAATTGAAACAGACGTCCGGCAGCAGGCGCACAGCATGGCAATGGTTGCAGTTACAAAATCAATGGATAATACCCGCCTTGTCATAGATAACGACGGCTGGGAGCATACTTCGGGAGAGCTTTTGACTATCCATGACTATGCGTCTTCCGGAAAAGTACTGGAATCACACTTCTGCAGCCTTGATGCTGTTCTGGCTCTTCGTCCTGCAGATAGAGCTCTCTATGTGGGTGAACATCATTACAATGGAGAGCCTGTTCTTCTTACGGAATTCGGCGGTGTGAAATATACCCTGCATAAAGATGACGAGAGCTCGTGGGGGTATTGTGAAGCCTCTTCATCAAAGACATTCGAGGCTAAGTTGAGAGAACTCTTCCATTCTGTGAGAAAATCGAAAGTTATTCAGGGATACTGCTACACACAGCTGACAGATGTCGAAACAGAACAGAACGGGCTCCTTACATATAATCGTACACCTAAACTTTCGTTTTCCGTCATTCGAGCAATTGTTGAGGGAGAGGAGGACACAGATGAAAACATGTAAACTACTTTTTCAGGGCGACAGTATTACTGATTCCGGACGTATCCGTGAAGAGCAATTTAATCTTGGTACGGGATACCCGAAATACGCTTCCGCCCTTTTGAGGGAACGTTATCCCGACATTCAATTCACTTTTTTAAACAGAGGAATAGGATGTGATGAAACAGCGCAGCTCTTAGCGCGAATTGAGCCGGACCTTATCGAACTGCATCCTGATATAGTCTCCATCCTCATAGGAATCAATGACACATGGCACCATGCGGAAGCTAAAGACTGGATGCCACTCGGTTTATTTGAGGAGAGATACAGAAGAATTCTCGAGCGGGTGAAAAATGAGACGAATGCCCGAATTATGGTAATTGAGCAGTACCTCTTTCCTGTTCCTGATAAATCATACTTCATGTCTGACCTTCAACCGAAACAAAATGTGGTAAGAAAGCTTGCAGAAGAATATGCAGATGTATTTCTCCCGTTGCAAAGATATGCCGAAGAGGCATCTCAAGAGAAAGGAAGCGGATACTTCACCCCTGACGGAGTACATCTGAATGAAAAAGGAGCAATGTGGCTTGGCGAGATATATGCTCGTGCCGTTGAGAGGCTGATTTTAAGCAGATAAGAGCGTCATCAGATTCCTTACGGTATCATGTTAGAAAAGGTTGGAATTTTGCGTTAACTGGATTTGATAAAAAAGGGAAGAACATCGTCTTCCCTCATATATGTCATCGCCCCAATAATGGAAACGTAATGTACGAGACCAAGAGGATTCGAACCTCCGACCCTCAGTTCCGCAAACTGATGCTCTATCCAGCTGAGCTATAGTCTCAAGCAACAAAAGAATAATGGACTTTTTTCTTCTTTTGTTCTAGTAGTTGACGGCTATTTTTTTGTTTAACCCTTGAAGATGGTTATAAGTGCGATGATAACCCCCGCACATCCTTCTCCGCCGAGGAGTCCTGATGAGATTAGATTCTCCTTTTCCTTTGAGAAGCCGACCTTTTTGAGTATAAAGCTTATGAGAGCGCCGAGTCCTACTGCAACTGTAATGTATGTTCCAAGGTACATCCCGAGTCCCAGTGCCGTTGCCGGGATTGATAAGAGCTGAAGCACGAGTCCGATTGCAATGCCGATGAAGAAAGCCATGGGACTCTCAAGACCACCAGAGAGTGCTGCAACTGCAGTTGCCTGCGGGGCCGGCATTTCGGCTGAGCCGAATGTAAAGATATCCTTCATCATGAAGAGTACCGAAGTTGCGACAACTGCCCCGATAATTCCTCCTATAGCCTCTGCCATAACCTGATCTTTCGGGTTGTTTCCGATAAGCGAGCCTGATTTGAAATCATTCATTACGTCGCCACCGAGGCCACATGCTACGGCTACGGTTGCTGCAAGTGTGAATGCTGCTGTTGTTCCTGTTTTACAGAGTGCTTGGACAAGGAGAAGCACAAGGATAGCAAATACTTCCATCGGGTTTATTCCTGTTTGTCCTGTAAGCATACTCGAGAGATACGTTGCCCCCGCGGCTCCTATGACTGTGAGGATGCTTTCAACGATACTTAACTCTGTGAAGACGGAAAGGAAAACAACACAAAGGACAACAAGAACAAGGGAGGGAAGTTTACTTGATGATGTTTTTTTCTCTTCTGCTTTCTTAGTTCCTTTCTTCCGCATTAGGGATATCACAGCCTTGAGTGCGACGGCAAAGCCTGTCCCAATCATTATTCCCAGTCCCAGGGATGAACGGAAGGAGGAAGCATCGGTCATTGATGCAAAAAGTCCAGTCTTAAGGCCGATGGGTGTAAGAACAAAGTACCCTAGTACCATACCCAGTACCCATAACAGGGCAAGCACGGGCCCGATTATCGCACCGATTGAAAGTGCCATGGGAGAAAGATACAACGAGAGGGACGGGAATAGAGCCGAGCCGTTGAAGATATTGAGTACGGACGGGATTTTTCCGAAGAAATCCCTTACAAAGGCAAAAACACCGGAGAGGGTGAGGGAGGAAAAGAGCCACGGGGAACTCTTTCTGTCCTTTTCTGTCATCAGAGTCTGATAAGCTGCTTCTCCGATAGGGTAGGGAAGCTTCTCTTTTTCTATTAGCTGAGGCCTGTAGAGGGATGTAAATAAAGTTCCGAGCACAGCGCCGACTATTGTTGCCGAAAGCACGGAGATATATGAGATAGTATTACTACCGTTGAGAATCCAAAGCCCCGGGACTGTGAACGCAAGTCCCCCGGCCACCATGCTTCCCGCGCTCATGAGTGTGTGGGTTGTATTAATCTCTTCCATTGTCGAGCCCTTTGCCTTTCTTAGGACAGTCATGGAAAGGACGGTGACAAATACAGTCGGCCAGGGAAGCGCCCCTGCCTTGAGTGCGACATACATCGATGATGCAGTTATTATTATGAGCCCGGCAATGCCTAGGATTATGCCCCTTGCGGTTAAAGATGATTTTCTCTCGTTCATAGGCCAGTATTCTCTCAAAAAGAGAAAATAAGGGCTATAGAGAATTCATACTAGAAAATGTAGTAAGAGGGAAAAATCAGGAAAAACGCATAAGTTTTACAAGGGCCTATGAAAGGTGAAAAATGTAAAGGAAGCGAACTTATTGATTTTTAAATAATCAAGGCTATCAAATACAAGAAAATATCCTCTCGATATTAAAACAACTTATTGTCGGGCAGAGAATAACAATGTACAGAAGAGTGTATATGAGTTGTATTTTTATCCATTTTTTATTTTTGTACATTTTTGTTTGTTAAATGCAAAAAACTCAGTTATTCTAAACTTAAGGCGCAAGAAATGCGCTACTGTTAGAAAAAAGGAGATTATGACAGTGAAAAAAGCTATTATCGTTTTATTGGCACTTTCGATGGTCCTCTTCGGACTCAGTGCACAGGGTGCTGTAGAAGCTTCCAAGTCAGCAGAGTCGATTACTCTTTGGACATATCCAATCGGAGATTGGGGCAATGACGCAGTTGTTCAGGAACTTATCGCAGGCTTCACAGCTGAGACAGGTATCGAAGTAGAAGTACAGTATCTTACTTATACAGACGGTGACGACAAGGTCAACACAGCTCTTTCTGCAGGCCAGGCTCCTGACCTCATCATGGAAGGACCGGAGAGACTTGTTGCTAACTGGGGTGCAAAGGGATACATGGTCGATATGTCCGACCTTATCGACGCAACAGACAGAGTAGAACTCATTCCTGCAACTCTCAATGCAAGCACATCAACAGACGGCAAGGTCTATGAGTATCCTCTCGTCATGACAGCTCATTGTATGGCTATCAACCTTGATGCATTCAAGGCAGCTGGCGCAGACAAGTATGTCAACCTCGAGACAAGAACATGGACAACAGATGACTTCATCAACGCAGTCAACGCACTCTATGCTTACTACGGCACAACAGTCGGTGCTGTATTCTGCGGTGGCCAGGGTGGCGACCAGGGAACAAGAGTTCTCGTAAACGGCCTCTATGGCGGAACATTCACAAATGCAGAGCACACAGCTTATACATGGGACAGCGCAGAGAACATCAAGGCTCTCGAGACACTCAAGTCTCTCAAGGGAATCGCATTTGATGCTTCAATCGTCGGCGGAGACGAAATCAACCTCTTCAGGAACGGCACTCTCAAGATGGCATTCTGCTGGAACATCGCTCAGCAGCTCACAGGCGACAAGACAGACAGCGGCGAAGAAATCGTCTTCATGTCATTCCCGTCACCTACAGGCGTTACAGCTCTTAACGGCGGTATCTGGGGCTTCGGTATCTTCAACAACGGCAATAGTGCTAAGATTGAAGCTGCTAAGAAGTTCGTCAAATACTTCTGCGACGGCAACGGAACAGAGGCTGGTATCAAGGCTGCTAAGTACTTCGCAGCACGCACATCTGCTAACGGCAAGGACCTCTCCGCTATCTGGGCTGACAACGCAGTCATGAACGAATACAACGTTCTTATGCAGTATCTTGGTGACTACTATCAGGTTACAACAGGCTGGGCTAACGCTCGTACAGCATGGTGGAACATGCTTCAGGCAGTAGGCGCTGGACAGGATATCGCAACAGCAGTCAAAACATATGCAGCACAGGCTAATGCAGCTGCTAACTAATAAATAGGCTTAGTCCTATTACTTACGCCCTGTTCCCTGGAAAGGGTTCAGGGCTGTTTTAAGGTAGTTTACATGGCACATTTCCAGACTATCAACAACCCACGGGGCAAGACCCGGGGTATAAGAGCGAAAGCATCTCGTACCCTTGTTGATTAGCCTCAGCGGAGTGTAGTTAAAAACTGCATCTCGTGGTCCGTTACTGGAGAATATATAGGTACTGATAGGTATTGTCCTAGCCTGTCGCTCTACGGTCCGTGTTTAAACAGTTCTGATGGGTAGGAA
>CAVJEL010000033.1:0-18609 GCA_963648635.1 Ruminococcus intestinalis | reverse complement strand
ACTCCTCATGGTGGTTCAGTGCAGTAGATATCGTCTCTGCTGTGACGAAAAGTAGTAATCCCCGAGTATATTGGGCGACAGTAAAGAGGCGTAATGAAGCAATCGCATCAATCTCGAAAAGCATGAAGATGATGGCTGAAGACGGCAAGGCATACAACACAGATGTCGTCGACGAAAAAGGCTTGAATAACTTAATTGCATTGTTCCCGTCCAGAAAAGCGGAAGTATTTCAGAAGTGGATAAGAAATATGGAGACTGATTTAGACGAAAAGAGCAGAATTAAGGCATATGAGCTCTTTGAGAGCGGCTTTGTGGATAACATAGAAGTCGGGACAGTAAGAGGCCTTGAGCAGATACACAGCTTCATCTTCGGCGGGCTCTATGATTTTGCCGGGAAAATACGAACCCTCAATATTTCAAAAGGTGATTTCATGTTTGCGCCGTGTATGTATCTAGAAGAGAGCCTTTCTGTTATCGAAAAGATGAACGAGTCTTCATTTGATTCAATAGTAAAAAAATACGTAGAAATGAATATCGCACATCCTTTCATGGAAGGGAATGGAAGGAGCACGAGAATATGGCTCGATTTGATGTTGAAGAAAAATCTTTCAATGTGTATTGATTGGAGCAAAGTCGACAAGAAAGAATACCTCAATGCAATGAGCGAGAGTGTTGCCGACTCATCTCACATCCGAGCACTTCTCAAAGGTGCTCTTACTGATGATATCAACAACAGGGAGTTGATTATGAAAGGAATCGACTATTCATATTACTACGAGGCCGAATAGTCTTCACTTTCAGTTGATTGCATTTTGCAAACAACTGAAAAGGACAACGTTGGTGACAAAATTAGAGAAGTGAGCACATCGGGAATGCCATGAGTGGGGCTATTTCCTTTTCGTCGAGATTGACCATCAAAAGCCTATCGAGTCCTATTGCTACTCCTGATGACTGCGGAAGCTGTATGTCCGGGAATGTCGGGGACGATGGTGATATGTCGTCTAGGGTGTTTCGTCTCTCGTCCTCGAGTCTCTTCTGCTCCTTCTTGTAGTAGGCCTTGATTTTCTCCCTGTCGGTCTCTTCGTCGTAGCAGTTAGCAATCTCGGTGCCGTTTATGTACATCTCCCAGCGCTTTTTGTAGGGCTTTGTGTCGTAGTCTTTTGCCAGGCACTCTATCTGCTTAGGGTAGTCCCTTAGATATACTTCGGCGTTCTTAGGGAGATTGGGTTCAACATATGTGAGGAATATCCTATTGAATGTGTCCTCCCAGCTCTCGCCTTCGGGAACGAGGAGATTCTTTCTCTCGGCTTCCTCTTTGAGAAAAGAAATGTCCTGTGCCTTTATGAGGTCGACCTTTGCCCATTCCCACATGGCCTCTTCGACAGTCATAATTATACTCTTGTTCTTGAGCCACTCTCTTTCCTCTATTGCCGTCTCTTTTATCATCTCGATTGTGAGCTCGATACTCTCACTGTCGCTGTAGCCTAGAGTGTAGTACTCGAGCATTGTAAACTCCGGGTTATGTACGTCGCCCAGCTGCTCGGAGTTTCTGAAGCACTGGGAAATCTGGAATATGGAATAAGGTGAGGAGGCGAGCATCTCCTTCATGTAAAGCTCGGGGGATGGAATGAGAAATAGGTCTTTCTTTCCAACAAATTCATTCTTGAATTCCGTTTTGAAGCATTTAATTGTCGGCTCAGGGATTAAGTAGGGGGAAAGGGAAGGTGTGAAGACCTCGAGATAGTCTCTTTTCTTAAAGAACGAGCGAATATTTTCAAATAGAAGGCTTCTATTCTTCTGGTAGGTAAAATTAAACATAAGCTGAGTTTAGCCTAAAGTTTTTTTTCTTTCCACACCCTTGAGCCATATTGAGCTAAGAGCCTCTTTCCGGATAAACTGAAACCATGCTTCAATATACAACAGATGAGCCGATTTATGCTCTTGCCACAGCCTATTCCCCTTCCGCCATTGCCGTAATAAGGGCATCGGGTGAAAACTCTCTAGCGCTCATCGCACCCTACTTCTCATCCCCGCTCGATAAGGCGAGAACAAACAGTGCCATACACGGGTTTATTAAAGACGAGAATGGTGAAAAAATCGATGAAGTTATTTTAATTAAGTATGAAAAAGGCCACGGCTACACATCAGAGGAGGCCTTTGAAATAATGAGCCACGGTTCTCTTGCCGTTATCAGGAGCATTTCTTCCCTGCTCGAGAAGGCGGGATTCAGATTGGCAGAGAGGGGCGAGTTCACATACCGCGCATTTATGCACGGAAAGATGGACCTTACGGAAGCGGAGGCGGTGGAAGAACTTGTATCTGCGCGTGGAGAGAGGGGGCGTAAAGGGGCCCTGGATCGTCTTACGGGGTCGCTGAGGCGCGAGACGGAGAAGATACGTAAAGATATAATCAATATCCTTGCTTCTCTTGAAGTTCACCTTGACTACGGTGAGGATGAGATAATCGAAGAGTGGGTATTCCCTGTAGAAAGAGTTGAAAAGATAATTGATAGGCTGAAGATGATTTGTAGCACATATCGCTCGGAGAGGATCTACAGTCAGGGTGCGAAGGTCGTTTTGGCGGGGAGAACGAATGCAGGTAAGTCCAGCCTATTTAATCAGCTCTTGAAGGAGAACAGGGCGATTGTATCTCCTGTTGCCGGAACAACACGCGACTATCTTGAGGCTGAGTGTGAGATGGACGGAATCCCTGTGCGTCTTTTCGATACCGCAGGTCTGAGGGAGAGCACAGACGAGATAGAAAAAGAAGGCATCAAGATTACAGAGAAAATGATTGCCGAAGCTGATGTTGTTGTCTACGTTCTCGACGGGGACGAAGAGGAAGAAGAGAAAAATGAGAAGACGATATATGTCCACTCGAAACGTGATTTAACCCATTCGTCTTCCTCTCTTTCCTTTTCATCTCTAACAGGAGAAGGAATCGGGGATGTTATTTCTGCTATAACGGAATACCTCTCCAGGGAGAGCATCGTCTTCAGTGGTGTTCCAGTAATCGAGAGCAGAAGACAGCGCGATAAACTAAATGAGGCTGCCTCTTCTTTGGAAGACGCAATAAGAAACAAAGACATGAGTGTCGATATCATAGCACTCTACTTCCAGAGTGCACTTTACTCTCTTGGTGAAATTGCCGGAGAGACTACGACAGATGATGTACTTGAGGAGCTTTTCTCCTCATTCTGTCTGGGGAAATGAAGATGAGAGATTATGAAGCAATAGTAATAGGGGGAGGGCATGCAGGAATAGAGGCATCCCTTGCCCTTTCCAGGGAAGGTTTCGATACCCTTCTTATAACACAGAGCTTAGATGCAATCGGGCGTATGAGCTGTAATCCGGCAATCGGAGGACTGGCAAAGGGAAACCTTGTCAGGGAGATAGATGCGCTCGGGGGCGAGATGGGACATCTTATCGACTCGACTATGATACAGTACCGCATTCTCAATCGTTCCCGCGGCCCCGCTGTTCAGGCACCGCGTGCCCAGGCTGATAAGTTCTCGTATTCTAGGCTTGCCAAAGAGACGTTGGAAAAAGAGAAGCACCTCAATCTCTTTATGGATACCGTCACCGATTTTTTGTATGAAGAGACGGATGGAGTAAAGAGAATAATCGGAGTTGTAACAGAGCGCGGATGGCATATATCGGCGCGTGTTGTTGTCCTTACAACGGGAACCTTCATGGAAGGAAGGATTTTCATAGGCGAGTACGATGCACCCTCGGGTAGGCTCGGAGAAGGCGCTGCACTTGGGCTCGGAAAGAAGCTCAGGGAGTACGGCTTCAATGTGGGTAGGATGAAGACAGGAACTCCGGCGAGAGTGAGAAAATCTACACTTGACTTTGATGAACTCGAAGTGCAGGAGGGAGACGAAGTGATGCTTCCCTTCTCATTCGATTATGAGACGATAGAGCGTCCGACTCTTCCATGTTACATTACATACACCAACGAAGAGACCCATTCGATAATCCGCGAGAATATACACCGCTCGCCTCTCTACGGCGGTAAGATTGTCGGGAAGGGGCCCAGGTACTGCCCGAGTATCGAGGACAAGGTTGTGAGATTCCCCGAGAGGGAGAGACATCAGATTTTCGTCGAGCCCGAGGGAATAGGAACAGAGGAGATGTATCTCAACGGCCTCTCGTCGTCTCTTCCTGAGGAAGTGCAGCATCGTTTCATAAGAACTCTTCCGGGCTTGAGGCATGTTGAAATCATGAGGCCGGCATATGCTGTAGAGTACGACTACCTTGACCCGAAAGACCTACTACCATCCCTTGAGTCCAAGATTATGGCTAACCTCTTTATTGCCGGTCAGACCAACGGCACAAGCGGCTACGAAGAGGCTGCATCCCAGGGCTTGATGGCGGGGATAAATGCTGCCCAGCGCCTCAAGGGGGAGAGAGCAGTTGTACTCGGAAGAACCGACGCATATATAGGCGTTCTCATCGACGACCTGGTGACAAAGGGTACAAACGAGCCCTACAGAATGTTTACATCGCGCGCCGAATACCGTCTGTCACTCAGGCACGACTCGGCAGACCTCCGCTTGACGCCGATTGGGTATGAAGCGGGGCTCTGCAAAGAGGAGAAATACCTTCGTCTCAAGGAAAAAATCGAGAAGATGGACGAGGTGAAGGACCTCTTGAAAAATAGGCGTAAGGACGGAAAAAACGGCCTCGAGCGTATTGTCGCCGGTGGCGATATCTTCTCCTTTGATGATATATCAGAACTGGGGGATTATCCATTCTCCGTACTTAATGAAGTTATGCTTGAAGCAAAGTACTCGGGGTACCTAAAGCGCCAGGAAATAGATGTCGAGAGGGCTAGGCGGGAGGAGAAAATTCTCATTCCCGAGGACTTCAATTACGACGAAGTAGAGGGGCTCAGCAGTGAAAGCCGGGAGAAGTTCAAGAGGGTTAGACCCTCGAGTGTCGGACAGGCGGGAAGAATCAGCGGCGTAAGGGTTTCAGATACCGCTATTCTTGCACTCCACCTCAGAAGTAGGAGGAAAGAGTAATGTCTGATTACACGATTAGGGATTATCTCGAGGCATTGAAGGTCGAAAGAAGTGAGGATAAGGCAGTGCTTCTTGAAAGGTATGTCGACGAAATAATGCTCTTCAACCCCTCCTTGAAGCTTGTCGGCTCCAAGGAAAGGGATGATATAGTTTTCCGTCACATTTTTGACTGTATTTCTGCCTATGATGTTTTTTTACATGAGACAAACCCTGGCGATAAGATAGCAGACCTCGGCTCGGGTGCGGGACTTCCGGGCATTGTGCTTTCCATTCTATTTCCCGATAGGGAGTTTGTTCTTATCGAGAGGATGAGTCGTCGCGTGGGCTTTTTAAGAACCCTCATTGCTTCTTTACATCTCAAGAATGTCACGGTGCTCGACAAAGACATTTCCCAGATTAGAGATACATTCTCCCTTGTTACATGTCGTGCCTTTCATCCACTTGAAGATGTTATAAAGGAGATTATACCGCTCTCGAGGAAAGGAATATTCTATAAAGGTACATTAAAAAGCATCAATGAGGAATTCGTGGCACTTAAAGCTATGGGTTACAGCTTTGAGGGTCGTATTGTTTCTGTCACAGTTCCGTCTCTCTTTGAAGAGAGGAACATAGTAGTTATCGAGGACTTAAAGAAAGATGAAGAAAGGTAAGTTTTCACTTTTTGTAGCCATTCTGTTTCTTACTCTCGGCGCCGTTCTTTTGACGCTTGGTCTTTTAAATTCGAAGAATCTCTTGGAGCCTTCGTTTATTACGACTTTTCTTACACTTATTAATGAGAAGCTCAGTATAACAGGTAGTGTGATGGGGGCTGTGGAGCTATCTGTATTCTTTTTAGTTGAGGGGGCCGTAATTCTTCTTTTTAGGCTCAAGAAGCCCTATTCGATGTTCATCACCGTATATCTAGTTCCCCTCTATTTGACAGCGCTTTCAGAGTACAGGGTAAAGCATTCGCTTCCTCTTCCGTCTTTTATTCCCGAGAGTGTGAAGAGCGCTAAAGCGTCGCTTTTATTTATGCTTCTTGTTCTTGAGATTCTCCTCGCTGCTCTCCTTCTATTTGTATTGCGTGGAGCCGATGAGAAGTGGAGAAAGAAGAGAAATCTTCAGCTGAGGATGCTCGAGAAAGAGGGTGTTATAAAAAGTAAGGAAACAATAGAGAGCGAGAAGATCCTTAAGAGGGAGCGTAAACTCAACGAAAAGATGGAAAGGGAGAGACAAAAGGAAGAAGAACGTTTCTCACTCGAGTTTGATAAAAAAGAAAAGGCGGAGAAGAAGAGAGAAGAGAAGGAAAGGGAAAAAGAGAGACGAGAATACGAGAAGAAAAGGGAGAAGGAAGAGAGGAGAAGAGAAAAAAGCCTCTCGAAGGAAGAGAAGAAAAAGCTCCTTGAGCGCGATAGACTCATGGAAAAAGAAGAAATAGAAAAGGAAAAAACAGAGAAAAAAGAAGAAAAGGAAAACAAAAAGCGGAAGAAGGACGAAAAGAAGAGGGAGAAGGAAGAGGAGAAGGAGAGAAAGAAGAATGTCACACTCGACCTCGGTCCGATGCCCGAGTACGATGCACCTTCCGGTTCTCCAGATACTCCTCTCTCATTCCCTTCATTCGAGGAGATGCCACACTTTACGACTATCGGCCACCACAATCAATGTGTGGAGGAAGATAGGATAGAAGAGAAGAGGGAGAATCTTATCGAGAGCTCTTCCTTTATGGATAACCTTAAAAGTGAAATCGAGAAAGAAGAAGAGGAGAGTAAAGTCGAGAATAAGCCATTTAGGGGCGGCGGTATGCTAGAAGCAGTGCTTGAAAGCTATTCTTCCGAGCCTTCTTCTAGCTCACCAGTTAATACAAGGCCCATAATCGGACTTGATGAGAGGAATGAGAAAAGAGAAGAGGCGAAAGCTCCTTCGTCGGGAATCGCTCCGTCATTCATCGATAAGAACCATCCGCGCTATAAACTTTTCGAAAATCTCCAGAATAACTCCACTGGTGATACCCCTTCCACTCAAAATGAAAAGGTGAAAGAGGAGAAGGACGAACATATTGCCCCATCATATATAAATGAGAATCATCCGCGCTACAAGATGTTCGAGAGCCTTCAGAATAATAACAGTGGCAGTACTCCTTCTGCTTTACACGAAGAAAAGAGCAATGAGGAGAAAGAGGAACATATTGCGCCGTCATATATTAATGAGAATCATCCACGCTACAAGATGTTTGAAAGCCTCCATAACACCCCCTCTAACGATACTCCCACCCAAGAAAGTGAAAAGGTGAAAGAGGAGAAAGAAGAGCACATTGCGCCGTCATATATAAGTGAGGACCATCCGAGATATAAGCTCTTTGAGAGTCTCCAGAAGGACGGAGAGAAAAGTACTGGATACGGCCTTTTCAACTCGGCTAATCCGGAGGATAGCTCAACTGCATCTACCGTTTCATATACTCCCGGGCGCTCTTTTGTCCCTGAGGACGAGAGTGTTGTTCCAAACCCATACGAAGATGTTTCAAAGATTGTGCCAGAAGAAAAGGTTGAGCGTCAGGAAGAAAAGATAGACGATGAGGATAAACCTTATAACCCGTATCCGCCGGTAAACGATGTAAAAGAAAGCTCAATAGTAGTAGAGGAGAAGAAGAAGGAAGAGACCTTTATTCCCCCTGAGATGCCGAAGGTAAGGAATATAGAAACCAAAGACGACGGGACAAGGGTATTCGAGACAAAGAGCGAGGAGGAAGTTGCTGACGACTTCAACTTAATTGTAGGAGTGGGAGACCTAGCATCGAACCGCGGAGGCTTGACGGCAATAGAGATGAGGCAGAGGACGGTATATACACCGCCTGATGTGTCGCTATTGAAGGATTATCCGAAGGTAAGTCAGGAGATAGACTACTACACGCAGGAGCAGGGTGAGACTATAGTCAGAACCCTTGCCGAGCAGAAGGTCATAGTTGAACTCTCAGCAATTGTGAAGGGACCTGCCGTCACGATGTACGAGCTCAAGCTTGCACAGGGTATGATTATAAGTAAAATCAAGGCGAGGGAGGATGAGATTAACTACGCCCTTGGCGGAAAGAAGGTCAGAATACTTGCTCCTGTTCCCGGTAAGCAGGCAGTCGGAATTGAAGTACCGAATGCGAAGATTTCGATTGTGGGCTTCAAGGATATGATTTACGCGAAGCAGGAGCATCCGGAATATAAAAACTTCGGTGTTCCGATGATTCTCGGCCGTACCGTTACCGGTAATCCGATTGTCATAGATGTTGCAAAGATGCCTCATATGATTATTGCAGGTACCACCGGAAGCGGAAAGAGTGTATGTATAAATACATTCATCAACACAATTCTATTTGAAAAGTCACCGAAGGACGTAAGGCTTATACTTGTAGACCCGAAGGTTGTAGAACTCACAATCTATAACGGAATACCACACCTCCTGACACCGGTTATAACTGACAGTAAGCGTGCCCTTAAGGCGCTCGATTGGCTTGTGAGTGAAATGGAGAGACGTTATGCAATGCTTGCGCACTACGGGGTAAGAAACGTAAAGGGCCTCAACGAAAAGATTGCCTCGGGAGAAGTGAGAGGTGTAGAGAAGATTCCGTTCATCGTGCTTATTATGGATGAGTTTGCAGATATAATGGCGGTTGTAGGTAAGGAAATGGATGCTGCTATAAGCCGTATCGCAGCAAAGGCGAGAGCAGCGGGAATACATTTGATTCTCGCAACACAGCGCCCGAGCAGCGATGTCATCCTCGGCACTCTCAAGTCGAACCTCCCGGGGCGTATTGCATTCGCCGTCTCGAGTGGAATCAACTCACGTGTAATCCTTGACGAGATGGGTGCGGAAAATCTACTTGGTAAGGGAGATATGCTTCTCCTGGATCCTTCAAGTATGGGAACACAGCGTATTCAGGGTGCCTTCCTCTCCGATGATGAAGTCGAGAAGATATCGTCGTTTGTAGCCCAGCACAACTCGAAGGCTGAGTTCCTCGAGGAGAGTGTCTTTGAGGAGACAGAAGACCTCAGCGACGATGACGAGGAATTCTTCGATGACGACGGAGACGAGGACTTATATGAAGCCGCAAAGAAGATAGTTTATGAACGTAAGAGCGCATCTGCTTCCTACCTTCAGCGAAGGCTGAAGATAGGCTACAACAGAGCTGCACGTATAGTCGAACAGATGGAGGAAGACGGCATAGTAGGACCTGCAAACGGATCTAAACCCAGGGAAATACTCAAGTTCGAATAATTGGCAGGCATTTTCAGCCCCCAATATGTGAGAACAGAAACTCTCTCCTGAAAGGGAGAGAGTGTCTGGATATACAACCTATTTCGAGTCTAGACTGACTTGGTCAAAAAGCTCTCATATTAGAGAGGGATTCAACTTCCTCGAGTGGGAGTTCTGTGGCTTCTACTATTTCTTCAAGAGATAACTTTCCTCTTGCAATCATTCGCTTTGCTACTTCAATCTTGCATTCATGCATAGCCTCAAGTCTACCTTCAAGTATACCCTCAAGTATACCCTCAAGCCTACCTTCGAGTCTGCCCTCAAGTCTTTGCTCTTCGCCATAAGCTTCAAGTGCCTTGCACATCTTTTTTGTCCTTTTCTCTTGTTTCTCGCAATAATGTATTCCACCTTCAAACGCAGTAGAACACATATATGCCTAACTGGTTAGTTCGAAATCATTAACCATCGTTCTACATGTTCTACAATCAACCGCCAGTTTTATGATGGAAATATCCGAAGACGAAGAAATCCTACAAACTAGCAAGGAGTTGTAGCTGAAGATTGGGTGCAACTCAGGAATGTATTGACAGGGCAATCTCTTTAACTTGTTCAAGTGAGAGTTCTGTGGCCTCTGCTATTTCTTCAAGAGATAACTTTCCTCTTGCAATCATTCGCTTTGCTATTTCAATCTTGCATTCATGCCTAGCCTCAAGTATACCCTCAAGTCTACCTTCGAGTCTTTGCTCTTCGCCATAAGTTTCAAGTGTCCTGCACATCTTTGTTTTTGCCTTCTTCTGTTTTATTCTAATAACGCATTCCCGCTTCAAATGCAGTAGAACATATATGCGTAACCATTGAGCCTGCATTCTCCGTCAAACATCACTCGATAATCAAACAGACAGTTTTGTGATGAAAACAATCGAAGACGGAGAAATTCCTCACACCGGCAAGGAGTTGTGGTCGTAGATTAGGTAATCATGAGCGCATTAACTGGGCAATCTCTTTAACTTGTTCAAGGGGAAGTTCTGTGGTCTCTGCTATATCTTCAAGAGATGACTTCCCTTTTGCAATCATTCTTTTTGCAGTTTCAATTTTCTCTTCAATTCTACCTTCGATCTTGCCTTCTACCTTGCCTTCTGATTTGCCCTCAAGCCTTTGCTCGTTGCCATATTTCTCGATTGCTTTACACATTTCTGTCCTGCCTCCTTCTGTTTCTTTGTAATGACGCATTCCATCTTTTAAAACTCCATAGAACATATTCTCGGAACTGGTTGATCTGAAATCATTCATCAATTTCCCGATGTTTGATCTATTGTTCTTATAAGCACCATTAACATATATAATGTGGTTACCATCGTCAAACCGTTCGTTTCCTAGTTCTTCGATATGTCTATTTATATGGTAGATTGGAAGACCTTTTTTCAGCACATCGTTTTCGGTTATGAAAATGACATATGAGTCACACAGCTTTGAAAAAGCGTCATTTGTTTCCAACATTCTTGAATCAAGGACTGCGCTGTGAAATCGTGCCCTTCTTCTTCCTGCGCCCCGATCGGCTCTTTGAATCTCGATGTCATAGTTCTTGTTTTCCGAATCCACGGCATAGCAAATATATCCAGGACTATATTCCTGCCACCTAAAAGAGGACTTATCTCAACCTTCTGCGAATTAATCGTTTTAACAACAATATCATTTCGATTCAGGATTATTCTCAGAATCAGCTCTGTTGCTTCGAAATTCTGATCAAAAAATATCTTCATGAAATCATCGTCAAGTAGCCGATATCCATTAAGAATGGTTTCTGCTTCTTCTGAGGGAACGTATGGCTTTGTCTCTTCTTTCTTCAAGGTCGGTTTCCTCCATCTTCTTTAACTACAATATTATACCATTCTTTCTGCTTTAAGCCTACAACAAGACGGGGCATATTTCAAGTTTTTGATATTCCTCCTTGTAGCGTTTACACATCAAGTTGGTGTTCCTGCCTTCGATAATCCTTTCCCCACCGTCGCGGGCAATTGAAAGAGGATAGATTAAATCCTATAATTTTGTATATTTTTGATTTGGTGACAAGATAATGAAATTCAGTGAACTAAACTTGAAAGAAGAAGTTTTGAAAGGCATAGAAAGTGTAGGGTTCGAGGATTGTACAGCAGTGCAGGAAAAGGTACTTCCCATTACTCTCTCCGGACGTGATACCATGGTCCAGTCAAAGACGGGGAGCGGAAAGACGGCGGTTTTCCTTATTACCATTCTTGAACACTATCTTGAGAGCGGCGGAAAAAGCAGAGCGCTCATAGTCGCCCCGACGAGGGAACTGGCAGTCCAGATAGAGGAGGATGCCGTTGCACTCAGTAAGTATATTCCGGACTATAAGGTCGGTGTTTTTTACGGTGGCGTTGGATACGGCGAGCAGGATAAGGAAATAAAGGACGGCGCATCCCTTTTTGTAGGAACTCCCGGACGTCTTTTAGACTACGCCAGAAGCCGCAAAATAGACTTCAGACAATTCGATATCGTAGTACTTGATGAAGCCGACCGTATGTTCGATATGGGCTTCTATCCCGATATTCAGAAGATGTTCGGCATGATGAGAAGAAAAGAAGAGAGGCTCACTCTCCTTTTTAGCGCAACACTATCTTCGCGCGTGAGAAACCTTGCGTGGGGCTATATGAATGAGCCCGAGGAAGTTCTTATAGAGCCCGAGGAGATAACCGTCAAGGAGATAACCCAGGTATTGTTCCATGTGTCGAAGAAGGAGAAGTTCGGCCTTTTACTGTCGATACTTAAGAAAATAAATCCTCATTCATGCCTTGTGTTCACAAATACCAAGGAGAGAGCAGTAGAAGTAGCGAAAAGGCTGGGCATGAATGGCTATAAGGCCGAGTACCTCATGGGCGATATGCCACAGACGAAGAGGCTTAAGACCATTGATGATATGAAGGACGGGAAAATCGAATACCTTGTTGCAACGGATGTTGCTGCAAGGGGGCTTCAGATTGACGACCTCGAGCTCGTTGTCAATTACGATATCCCAGAAGACTATGAAAACTATGTTCACCGCATAGGACGTACTGCAAGAGCCGGGAAGAAAGGTATTGCGGTAACACTTGCATGTGAGGAGTACATATACTCTCTTGAAGCTATTGAAGACTTCATAGGAATGAAGATTCCCGTTAAGTGGGCCGACGAGGAAGGACTTGAGAGCGTGGAGGATAAGAGTGAGGGCTATAGAGCGCCACGTAGAGCCAGCGTAGCAACTGGGAAGAGAAAAGGCCCGAGTGGCAGCCGTAAGGACGTAAGGAACCGTAAGCCAACCTTCCGCGACAAGGAGATAACCAAAGAGCACGAGTCTACTCTTTCTTATAAGAGTCGCACCGATTTCAATGCGCTTAAATCAATGAGCCTCGAAGAGAGGATGAAGTACTATCAGAGGGCATTCTCCAACAGTGAAAACATTAAGAGCGTGAAGGAAGAGAAAGAGACAAAAACTGTCGTCGAGAAGAAGAGTGAGCCTAGTGACGAAAAGCACGTAAGAGTAGAGAAGACGGAGAAGAAGACATTTTGGCAGAAGATTCTTTCCTTCTTCAAGGGTAAGAGAAATGCATAGAGAGAAGGGACTTTTCAGGCGCTTCATGGCCTACTATAAGCCATATAAAGGCTGGTTCTTTTTAGACCTTTTTGTTGCTGCCACTTCCTCTGTACTTTCAATTATTGCACCCTCACTTGTGCGGAGGGTCCTCTCTTTAATCCAGGGGGGAACAGAGAAGGGCGGTAATCTTGTCGTCTTCTATCTCTCACTTGTTCTTTCAATTTATGTGCTTGATGCACTATGCACGTTCATAAGAATCAAGTGGGGCCATTACCTCGGGGTATGGATTGAGAATGATATGCGGCGCGATATGTTCCATCATCTCCAGAAGCTCTCCTTTTCATACTTCGACCGCAACAAGACCGGCGACATAATGAGTCGTATATCTAACGACCTCTTTAATATTGCAGAGGTTGCACACCACTGCCCCGAAGACCTTGTCATTTCCATAATAACCATCGTCGGCGCATATATATTGATGTTTATTATGTGTCCTCCCCTTGCTGCCGTCTCGATAATTCCCCTCCCTGTAATGGCGGTATATGGAATAGTTTTCAATAAGAGACTCAAAAGGACGAACAAGGTTATACGTAAGCGTATTGCCGAGATAAACGTCACAGCCGAGAACTCCATTCAGGGCATAAGGGAAGTCAAGTCATACTCCAAAGAAGAACTCCAGGAGGAGAAGTTCCAGCTGAGCAACGTCTCCTTAAAAAAGAGCAGGGAAGACCTCTATAAGGAGATGGCATCCTACCAGAGCGGGATAGGCTTTATGAGGCAGCTCTATTACTTTGTCACGATTGCAGGTGGTATTGCACTAATAATCAAGGGGAAGGTGGAAGTTGCAGACCTTGTTACGTTTGTCCTCTACGTATCTGTAGTGCTACCACCCATAGATAGGCTTATAAACTTCACAGAGCAGTTTACACAGGGTGTTTCATCCTTTGAGCGATTTACCGAGATAATGGATGTTGTTCCGTCAATAAACGACCGCGATGGAGCAAAGCCGCTTGTCGTGACTAATGGTGATATATCTTTCAAGGATGTCTCTTTCCACTATGAAGGCGAGACGGAGGAAGTTCTTGATCACTTCACCATGAATATAGAGGGCGGAAAGAGAGTTGCACTTGTCGGCGAAAGCGGGGCGGGAAAAAGTACGGCAGTATCGTTATTGGCACGGTTCTATGAAAAGGACAGCGGCTCGATAACAATCGATGAGCAGGAAGTTGACAGCGTCACACAGCGCTCGCTGAGAGATAACATCGGCTTTGTCCAGCAGGATGTTTTTCTATTTGATGCCTCCATCCACGATAACATTTCATACGGTAAGAGCGGGGCGACTGACGAGGAAATATGGGAGGCGCTTGAGAAGGCTAACCTCGCTCAATTTGTAATGTCACTTCCCGACGGACTCGAGACCCAGGTCGGAGAAAGGGGGACAAGACTCTCGGGCGGGCAGAAGCAGAGGCTGAGTATAGCACGTGTCTTCTTGAAGAATCCTCCGATTCTGGTCTTTGACGAGGCGACGAGCTCACTCGACACAGAAAGCGAGAGCCAGATAAGCGATGCCTTCAATAAACTTGCCGAGGGTCGAACAAGTATTGTCATAGCACATAGGCTCTCTACAATTGTGGACAGCGATAAAATCTTTGTAGTAAATAAGGGAAGGATAGAGGAAGAAGGTACCCACGACGAACTTATCGAGAGAAAGGGACTCTACTACAGACTCTATTCGTTGAAGTAAGATGAGAAAGTTTTTGAAGATAACAAGGATAGTATTAGAAGCGGTATTGAATATACCATCATACATCATTGCACTGGTGGCTATAATCCTATATTGGTTTTTCCGCCTTCTTAGAATGAAGAAAACAGCCGAAGCTGTGGCTCACTTCTGCTGCGCTCTTCTCTGCCGGTGGATTATGTTTTCCATCGGGGGAAGAGTTCATATAGAGGGAAGGGAGAATCTGCCGCCAAAAGGCGTGAGTGTTGTCTATGCCCCGAACCACAACTCGCTTATCGACGTACCTCTTTTCTATATGGCACTGGGACATTTTCCGGCAATGATGGCGAAGAAGGAGCTCTTTAAGGTTCCTCTTCTTCATGGTCTCTTAATTTCCCTCAGGTGTATAAAGATTGATCGTAAGGGAGCGCATAGCATAGTCGAGGCAGTGAGAACAGGCTCGAGAATGATAGAGGAGGGTCACTCTCTTGTCATATTCCCCGAGGGAACGAGAAGTAAGAGCGGTGAAATCGGGACATTCAAGAACGGAGCATTTAAGATTGCAGAAAGAACATGGTGTGCAGTTGTTCCTGTCGTAATCAAGAATGACAGATACCTTCTCGAGAGTGCACATAACCTAAAGAGAATAGATGTCTATATTAAATTCCTGCCTCAAATCGAGACATCTCTCCTTGAGGAGGACGAGAAGAAGAGTCTGGGCGCTAAGGTCGAGATGCTCGTCAAAGGTGAGTGGGCAAAGCTTCCAGGGGAGAAAGAGAGAAAACAACTCGAGAGATAACCAGAAAGGGCAGGAACGCCTTTAAGAGATTGTTGTGTTCTAAAAGGGAGGAAAGTATGAAAAAGAGTGTTTTGAAGGATTATGCATCGCTTATCGTAAGAGTAGGACTCAATGTCCAACCCGGACAGGAAGTTGTAATAACTGCATCGACCGAGATTGTCGATTTCACCCTTATGTGCGTCGAGGAGTGCTATAAATGCGGGGCGGAGAAAGTAAGGGTAGATTGGATAAACCAGGACTATGACAGAATCGAATACAAATACCGCTCTCTTGAGAGCCTAAAGACCCTCGATAAGTGGGAACTCGAGAAGGCGAAACACAGCGCAGATAAGCTTGTCTGTAGACTCTATCTCGAGAGTGAGGACCCCGACGGCTTAATTGGAGTGGACCTCAAGAAGATGGGCGAGGCTGTACAGGCAAGACGGAAGAGGATAAAGGTCTTCCGCGATAAAATGGACGGTAAGTGCCAGTGGTGTATAGCTGCAGTCCCTGGCGTTAAGTGGGCTAAGAAGCTCTTTCCTACGCTGAGTAAGAGAGCAGCTGTGGAGAAACTCTGGGAAAAGATTCTTCTTTCCTCACGCGCTCTAAAGAACCCTGTTGAACAGTGGAAGGAGCACGATGATGACCTCAAGAAGAGATGCGCCTACCTCAATTCTCTCGATATCGATAGCCTTCATTACACATCGGACGAAGGTACTAACTTTACTGTAGGCCTTATGAATAAATCACTATTTCTCGGTGGCGGCGAAGAGACAATCGGGGAGAGAAAGGTCTATTTCCAGCCCAATATCCCATCCGAGGAATGTTTTACAACCCCGAAGAAGGGAAGAGCAGAGGGAAAGGTCGTTGCTTCGATGCCGTTATGCTACAACGGCAACCTCATCGAGAATTTCAGTATAACATTCAAGGATGGTAAAGCCGTAGAGTGGAAGGCCGAGAAGAACGAAGAGCTACTTACGAGCCTCCTTACAATGGACGAAGGCGCCTCTTATATAGGGGAGTGTGCACTTGTTCCTTACTCATCTCCCATCAGAGAGTCGGGAATTCTTTTCTACAGCACCCTATTTGACGAGAATGCTGCATGCCACATCGCATTCGGCGAGGGATTTGACAGCGCGCTCTCAGGCTATGAAAAGATGAGTAAAGAAGAGTGCAGGGAAAAGGGTGTGAACGATTCGATTATCCACATCGACTTCATGATTGGATCTCCTACTCTCAATATTGATGCAACTACAAGAGATGGAAAAAAAGTGGCTGTATTCCGTAACGGCGAATGGGCTTTCTGAAGAACGGATTCAGGCCTCTCGATAAACAAAAGACGGAGAGCTGGCTACGGGCTCTCCACGCATCAGAGAGATTTGTTATGCTCTAGCTTCTCAGCCACAACACGACACCTCTTTTTGTAGAAAGCAATTCCATATATCCATATATCATCACGGCCGTCATCAATGAGGGCATCGGCATAATGGAGCTCTTTCACCTGATTAAGCGCGCGCCTACATCCTGCCTCGAGCTGTGTAATTCTATCCATGCTTTTTGTCTCGATGATGATTCCCTCGTCCGGATTCTCGGGCCTTATTTCTATATCTGGTAGGCCGTCTCCCGATTCCCTCCCGGCACGTACTCCCCAATCGGGATTACCAAGAAGAATACCGGTGAGGAAAGCCGAATAGAATTTCTCCTTTTCTTTCTTGTCACCCTTTATATCAAAGATAGTGATGGTACGTGAGAGAAAAGAGTTGATAATCTCCTCAACCTTCTCAGCATCTCCTCCCCTGAGTGCCTTCCAAAGTGGGTCAAGCGTCTTCTTTTCACTCTTTACCGAAGCCTTGAACCACTCTCTAATCTGAGTTCTATATACTTCCTTAACTTCTTCATTGGGAATGCGGAGTTTATAGATGCCCCTCTCGCTCTTCCCGACAAGAGTAAGATAGCCGGTTGTGAAGAGGACGCTCCAGAGATTATCTATTGTGTTGTCTATTTCGCCGTATGTGAGTTCAATGCGGATTTCCTTCTCAATAGTCTCACCGGCAAGTAGCTTCTCGATTTCATCTCTCGTGGACTGATCTGCTTTGTCGATAAAGCGCCTCACAAGAGAGTTGCCACTTGAGTTAATCCAGTATGACTGAGGCTCGGCATCCTTCTCATGACAGAGTCTGTCTACATGATTGATTACATCCCAGGGACAGTAGACATCAACACAGCCAAATCTGTAGCCGTCATACCACTGTTGCATCTCTTTCATATGCTCTTCGAGTCCGAATGCTGAGAGAAGTGTATCCACTTCGCTTTTTGTGAAGCCGAACTCCTCGTCGAAACGTACATCCGTAATGGAAAGAACCTTGAAGTTGTTAATCCCTGTGAAGATGCTTTCCTTGCTCACTCTGAGGCATCCTGTGAGTACAGCAAATTCAAGATATTCATTACCCTTAAGCGCTTCACCAAATAGGCCACGGATAAGAGAGACCATATCCTCGTAATACCCGTTCTGGAAAGCCTTATCGAGCGGTACGTCATATTCGTCAATAATGATGATTACTTTCTGCCCATAATGTTTATATAGGAGCTTCGAAAGAGTTTTCAACGAGAATTTAAGCTGAACGAGTGACGATAAGTCTACTCCCCTCATGGATGCCAGCATTCTGTAAGATGCTTTTTCATTATCATCCAGTTTCTCGTCATTCTCAAGAAAGGAAAAAAGCATTACCTCGCTTCTAATCAACTCGATAAGGCTGTATATGGCTTCTTCGTAATTTCTGCCTTCAGCACCTTTGAGAGTAATGAAGATAACAGGATATTTCCCCATATACCTGTCACAGAGGTCTTTACGAGATGATATGTATAACCCGTCGAAAAGATCGGGATCAGTCCCGACAGAGAAGAAGGAGCTGAGCATACTCATATTGAGCGTCTTACCGAATCTCCGAGGCCGGGTGAACAAGTTCACTTCTCCTCGTGATTCCAGCAGTTCCTCAATTAACTTGGACTTGTCGACATAGTAGTAATCGCCACTTCTAATTTTCCTGAAATCATCAATTCCGATAGGAAGCATCTGCCTCTTCTCCATAGCTTTATCGCTCCTTATAGAGAAATAATACACTACATCCTTATCTTACTCCACCCAAAAAGCGTGGAGAAGTAAGGAGTAACCTCAACGGGATTGATGGGACGAAAGTTGTTGTGGGTGTCCCAGCTGTTGAAGAAAACACCTATCGCTTCGGATAGGTGCTAAATAGGGGGAGGCAGAAAGGCTAGAG
>CAVJEL010000032.1:0-18779 GCA_963648635.1 Ruminococcus intestinalis | reverse complement strand
ATACTCCGAGGACTTGCCTCGAGAGAGGAGCGACTAAATATCAAAGACATCAGCCATCAGCAAACGCTGACAGCTGAAGTGGAGATAAATGCCTATACGGCCCGCTTCTCCTGCGGTATCGGGGTCTCTCTCCCCGTCGTCCTTCGCCAATGTTATCGGGAGGTTTTGTATATCCGCATCACTGTCTCTACCCATCAAGACTGTTTAAACACGGACCGTAGAGCAGACAGGCTAGGACAACACCTGTCGGTACCTATATATTCTCCCATAACGTAGCCATCGAATCCGTTGCCGAATCTGAAGGCTTAGGCTAATCAACAAGGGTACGAGATGCTTTTGCTTCTCATACCCCGGGTCTTGACCCGTGGGCTGTTGATTGAGAGGATTACCTTCAATCTTATTCGAATCGAAAGAACTTTTCTTCTTCGACATCTTCCTCAGTCTATTACGTGTAAAAGAAGGAATGTCAGAGAGATGAAAAGAAGATTTCCTTCCCTCGATTTCAAGAATGCTCGTAAGCATGTTATTAGTATAATTGACATTAATCAAAACCGTACCCTCAATAATATTATGGGGTCAAAGGTTAAAAATTTCACTATTTTTCGTTCAATACTCTGAATGAACTGTGTGTGACATGACATATGCAGTCGGCAAGAGCGTCGGCGGCGTGATCGGGTTTCGGAATTTCCTTGAGGCGTAAAATACGCTTAACCATGTCCTGAACCTGATTCTTCTCGGCGTTTCCAAGTCCTACTACCCCGAGTTTTATTTCTTTCGGAGAATAAAGATAGGTCTTTATATTCATCGATGAGAATTTATAAATTACAGCCCCGATAACCTTCGCAACAGGGATTGCCGATGTTATGTTTTTTGTAAAGTAGATATCTTCGATGCTGACTGCATCAACAGCGTATTTTTCAGCAAGTGTTCCCAAATCCTGAGCTATTGTATAAATCCTCTTTTGTATGGTTTCACCGCTGGGAGTCTCTATTACTCCATAAGAAACAGGCCGGTAAGTGCGACCGTCATAACTGACGACACCCCAGCCTGTATTTGCGAGTCCCGGATCAACTCCAAGAATATTCAATTTTTAGTCCTCAGCAACAAAGTCATCAGGAAGATCGAGGTTTGTTGAAACCTGCTGAACATCATCCAGTTCCTCAAGTCTTTCGACAATGCGGAGAACCTTATTAGCCTTTTCGCTGTCGAGTGTGACTGTCTGATCTGCGATTCTCTGGACGTCTGCACTCTCCTGCTCGAAACCTGCAGCCTGCATAGCTTCAAGGACAGTTGCAAAGTCAGCCGGAGTTGTTGTTACTTCGATTACATCATCGCTTGTAGAAACATCCTCGGCGCCGTTCTCAAGTGCAACCTCGAAAATCTGATCTTCTGTGTATTTCTCTGTTGAATATGTTATGACACCCTTAGTCTGGAACATGTATGAGACACATCCTGTAGCACCGAGTGATCCACCAAGCTTTGTTAGAGTACTTCTTACATCACTAGCAGTTCTGTTCTTGTTATCTGTAAGAGTGTCGACAATGATAGCAACTCCGCCGGGAGCATAACCTTCGTATGTTAATTCGTAGAAAGTGGAAGCACCAAGTTCACCACTTCCCTTTTTGATGGCTCTTTCGATGTTATCCTTAGGCATGTTTTCTGCTCTTGCCTTGAGGATAGCAGTTCTAAGTCTTGCGTTAGACTCCGGATCAGGACCGCCCATCTTTGCACAAACTGTGATTTCCTTGATGAGTTTTGTAAAAGCCTGTCCGCGTTTAGCGTCTGCAATACCTTTCTTGTGTTTAATAGTTGCCCATTTGCTGTGGCCAGACATGTAAATACCTCTATAGTTTTAGAATACCTAATGAACTTAGCACACGCAGTATTTTTCAGTCAATATATTATGGAAAACAAAGAAGCGAAAGTGTTACAAAGCCATAGATAGTGTAAGTATTACACTGTTAAGCATCAGCATCCCCTCCTCTGTTAAAAAGAAGGATTGAGGAGTGTTTACATACCAGGATGAATCTAGATTATCGAGGCGGGAATTGTATGTTTCATCAAAAGAAGAAGAGAAGCGCTTATTATATTCTTGCTTATCAATTCCACTATCACGCCTGAGTGCTGTGATTAGATAGCTCTCCTCAGTCTCGCTTTGAGTTAATTTCTCGCAATTGAATTCAGGCTTTGATATAAATGAATCGAGGTCTTCTGTGTTTCTCATCGACACTCCTTCCGTATATCCCAGGAAAGACTCCGCCGACGGTCCGAGCCCTATGTACTGCCCTAAATCCCAATAGACACTGTTATGTTTGCATTCAAAGCCAGGACGGGAGAAAGCGCTGATTTCATAGTGTCTATATCCACCGTCTCTGAGTTTTTTCCATCCCGAGAGGAGAAACTCCCTCTCTTTTTCGTCCCCGAGAGGAACCGCTTTCTTTATTAAGGGAGTATTTTCTTCGAAGGTAAGGCAGTAGAAGGAAATATGGTGGGGATTGTACTTTATAACTTGAGTTAAGTCGTAGAGGGTATCGCGGGCACTTGTTGTCGGAACTGCAGTTATTATATCTGCATTCCAAATAAATGGAGAGGATGAAAGGTATTCGAGAGCTTGGATGTTATCTCTGACGCGCGCTCTTCTACCCAGGAAAGATAGTGTTGAGTCCTTCATGCTCTGTATTCCTGTGGAAATACGGTTTACAAGGGGATAAAGAGAATCAAGAGAAGAGGAAATATCTTCAGGGTTTATTTCAAGTGTACACTCCTCTATCTTTCCGTAGCGTGATGCAATCTTGAGGAGTGCCTTTATCTTCTCCTCTCCGAGTAGAATCGGGTTACCGCCCCCGAAGTAAATTGTGTAGAAAGGTCTTTTGATATCTTCAACAAGAACTTCAAGTTCTTTTTTCAGTACATTATAAAACTTCTCTAAGATTTCATCGTCGCTGATTGATGAGTAAAAAGCGCAATAATCACAGCGCTTACGGCAGAACGGCACGTGAATGTATAAGCTCAAAGGGATGGAAGGAATGTAGGCATCAATCATCTGTTAATACGGCTATTCTATTAAGAGGCCAGAAACGTGCGACAACAGAACCGTTTACATCGCTCTCGCTGACAGGTCCGAAGTACCTTCCGTCCTGGCTATTATCTCTGTTATCCCCAAGCGGAAGAACAGAAAAGTCGGGAACATATATACCTACACTATATTCTTCTTTCTCAGCGCGGACGGTCATATCTGACGGATCAATGAAGGAAAGCTCTTCGTAATAAGCACGGTTGAATTCGTAGAGGTCGAACTTGTAGTCGTAGTCACTTCCCTGCATAGGCTTATATATTGATAGTAGGTATTCCGGATAGCTGAGGTCGCTGTCGAGGCACGCTTCAATTCTTGCAACAGCCTTGAGTGCGTCATAGAGAGAGGTATCGACACTGCGGGAAGGAGCGAGCGAGAGATTATTGCTCTCTCTGAACTCCTCTTCTTTAACATACTCACCAGTTCCTGCTGCCTTTATGTAGACGTTACCGTCAACAAAGCATACCCTGTCGCCACCGAGAGCTGCGCACCTTTTGACGAATAGACGTTCCCTGACATTGCCATCGCTGTCTTTGTCGATATTAACTAATGATAGCGTTCCCATGTAGATAGCTTGGCTCAAGATATCGAAAACGGGACCACGGGACTCGTATTCAGGGTTGTAGAATGTGATTATATCGTCCCTCTGAACACGCCTCGCGCTCTCGAAAAGCTTTGGGCCTCCGGGATATATTTCAACGCCGTAACTTGTTTTATTTACAACAACCCTGTCACCGACAAGAAGGGTTGAAACCATACTGGGGGAAGGAATTACGAAGAGCTGAAAAAGAAATTGATTGATTATGATTACCCAGAAGACGCCGAAGACGAGGGCATCAAGCCACTCGAGCGCTTCCGAGAGGAACGTGCGCTTCTTTGTTTTGTTGTATTGTTTTTTAGCCTTACGCTTTGTCAGTTTCTTCTCTGTTGTCTTTTCAACCCAGCATAGGAATTTTTCCATAGAGACAAAGTTACACTTCTTCTCATTAATTGACAAGAGAAGAGTTGATGTTTACTTTATTGCTATGTTTAAAAAAGTGAAGCTAAGCGATGTCGAGCCCGTTGTACTACCCTATTGGCACGGAATAAGACCAGCATATTATATATTGTCCCTTTTCTTTCTATTTTTACTTGTTGTATTCTTCCTTCTTTGCCTTCTACCGGGGATTATAAGTAATACAGCATATATTTCTGTTGACTCAACTCTTCCCGTATTTGCTCTATACGAAGACGGCACATACCTTTCAAACGGCTATGGCACCGTTATAGAAACAACATCGGGCACACACAAATATGAGTTCTACTATGAAGGAATAAAAATAGGAGAAGAGGAAGTAAATGTTAAGAAGCACTACTTCTTCACTCTTTTCCACCATTCCGTCTACTCTCTCAAGCCCGAGTTTACATTTACAGATGAAACAAGGAAAAAGGCAGAAGAAGTGTTTTTGTCTGATGTCGTTTCATATTCCTCGATTACCGACTACAGCTCTAATATGCGATACCCCAACCCCTTTAAAACATATGCTATAGCGGCAACACTTATGGGTGTGGAAGATATAACCGATGCCTGGCTCTACGCAATATTACATATAACATCGCTTACAATGTATGACGATTATACAGAAGCAGATAAGGCCCTCGCTTCTTCCTCAATCAAGTACACATCAAGTTACGAAGAAAGAGTAAAGTCCTATCTCGACAATCTCTACACTACAGGGGAAAGCGAAATTAAGAAGAGTGATGAGACAACAGCAATTAAAGTAAGTAAGGATGGAAATTTCTACAGGTATGAAGGCGGAAAAGTTACTATCGGTTCTGATACGCTCACATCTTACCCATCGAGTAACACCCTACCCGTAACACTCGAATACTCCACTTTCTATATCTCCGGCGCTCTTGTTACCGAAAACGAGTATGCACTCTTTGTCGAGGAGAATAAGAAGTGGAGTAAAGATAACATCTCATCTCTCATTGAAGAAGGCCTTGTGGATTCAAACTACCTTGCCGACATCAACCTTTCCCTGAGGCGCTCTCGCCCAATTAGATATATAAGCTGGTATGCATCCGAGGCTTATTGCGAGTGGAAGAGTCAAAAGGACGGCGTGGAGTATTCCCTCCCGACAATTGAAGAATGGACAGTTGCTGCAATCTCAGCAGAAGACAAGGCATATGTTACGTCCCTCAGCTACACTGAGCGTGACTCCTCGACTCCGACAGGCCTCCTGGGACAGCTATGGGATATGACATCTACAGTATATATCCCCCTCATGAGGCTTGTTGACGAAGAGACTGTCACACGCTTATCTTTACTCTATCCTTATGACGATGTAATTGTCATGGGCGGCAGTTACGTCAACGACAATATCACAGTTGATACTGTCGGCGTAGTGGACAAGGCAAGTTCGTCGCCTTATAACGGGTTCAGGTTGGTAAAATATGAGTGAGAATAAAAATATAAAGCTGATACAAAAGAACAAAAAGGCTTACTTCAACTATGAGATGATAGAAGAACTCGAGTGTGGTATTGCTCTCGAAGGAACTGAGGTCAAGTCGATAAGGGAAGGAAAATGCTCATTCTCTGACAGCTATATAACTGCAAAAAACGGAACGCTCACCCTAATCGGCTTTTTAATCCAACCTTATACCCACGGCAACATTTTCAATCACACTCCCGATAGGAAAAGACAGCTTCTAGCCCATAAGGCTGAGATAAAGAAATTCACACGTAAGGTCAATGAGAAAGGACTCACGATTGTTCCACTTGAAATCTATCTCAAGGGAAATCTTGTGAAGATGAAGATTGCACTCGCAAGAGGTAAGAACGTCCACGACAAGAAAGAGGCAATTAAAGAGAGGGACGCCAGAATCGACGCACGCCGTGAAGTAAGGGACCTCAATAGATATTAGCTAAAAGCAACTTGATTTGATGTTATAGATGAAGTAGCAGATTTTCGCCCCCATCTCCTTTGGTCCACCCTTTGCTGTGCCATTGAGCCACTTAACAACAAGGTTTACGGCTCCCCCTATCATGTAATTGTAGAAGTCTTCATCACTTATGAGGGAGGAATCGACCTTCATGCTTTTTATCTGCTCCCCCAGGCACACTTCTATAATCGAGCTGATGAATTCCAGTCCGCAATAGTCTTTATAAAGGAAAGAAAAGAATTCACCCTTTTCCTGAACAGACTCAAGAAAGTATGTAATGAGATGTTGTGCATTCTCGCCTCCCGCCTTCATCGCTTCTATCTCGTTAATAAAGTGCTCGAGGTAGCTTTTCTTTACATCAGAGTAGAGCGAATAGACATCAGTGTAATGAGAATAGAAAGTATTGCGGTTTACCTCAGCAAGAAGACAGACTTCACTTATCGTAAGATTCTCTATTTCCTTAATAGACAAAAGCTCAATCAAAGCTTCTCTGAGCTTCTGCTTTGTCTTGATTACCCTGACGTCCGTTCTATTTGCCATAAATCCCCCAATTTAAAGCAAAGAAAAAATTGGAGGTGAGGAGACTCGAACTCCTGTCCTAACAGTCTATCCATAAACGTCTACGAATATAGTTCTGCTTCTAATCTTAGTCACATACTAGGTAACAGGACAGACGGTGTATGTGAAGCAACCCCTAAGATTTTTCTGATGATACGAGGTGCTCTCACCAGATAAGTCTCCTTTGTAAAAGAAGAGGGTTTACCAGAGACTTAATATTCCCTCTTTTTTGCTTACGCTACAATCAAGCAGCTAAAGCAAATGCTTCAGATTCGACTTCAAAGTCTTCTTCTTTCTTAGCATTTAATTTTTTTTGCCGGTTTAACAAGTCAGCGCTTGATTCGCAGTTTATAGCCTAGCAAAGCCAGTCGAAACCAAAACACCCCCAATAGATGTTTTCTTCACTAAATATAATATCTCCGAGAAAAAAAGAAAACAAACTAAAGTTACAAAATTTCAATAATTTTGAAGGAAATTGTATGTTTTTTCACCCCACTCCTTGAGATCTCGGAAAATTAGGAATGCGCTATCGTCAAGATATGTCTTGTCACGATTGACGATTACGACCTTACTACCACTTCTTTGAGCAAGGTATGGAAGCTGAGAAACGGGAGAAACAACAAGAGAAGTACCTAGCACTATGACAAGTGAACAGCTTTCGAATGATGAATATGCCCTCTCGAGAATATTCGGGTCAAGCCCTTCCCCGTAGAAGACGATATCGGGTCGGATTAAACCACCGCAGTCGCATTTGGGATAATCACTCCCCTCAAGTCTTTTTCTTGTCTCATCAAATATATACTTCTTTCCACATAGCGTACAAGTAGAAGTACGAAGTGTCCCGTGGAGCTCATATACCCTCTTCGAGCCACAGTCAGTGTGAAGGGAATCGATATTCTGTGTAAAGATTCCGTTCGAGAGCATATTCTTATCTTCCATCAGACGCAGTGTCTCGTGGACAATACTCGGCTTATAGACGGCATCGCTGTACCAACCGTCCCTTGCCCATCTATAAAACTCCTCGGGATGCTCCATAAAGAAATCAATGTCTAGTAGCGATTCGACAGAAAGGGAGCCGAACGACTTAGAATATATTCCGTTTGAACTACGAAAATCGGGAATACCCGATAATGTACTTATTCCGGCGCCTGTTAGAACAACAGTACGCTTCGAAGATGTAAGTAAGGAAAATAAAGTATCGTAATCAGTCAATTTCATCCCCCCTGAATGTGTTGCCACTAAGAGTTGTAGCCTTAACGCAGATTATATCACCGATTTTATGGGTTTTGTTGGGTTTTACAGAATAATAGAAATTATGCTCATCGCGACAGAGAAAGCGATTTTCATCGTCGCGCGAAGGGGACGTTATAAGACATTCCCTTTCGAGCGGAAGAGAATTTTCCCTGATTACCCTTTGCCTTTCGAGCTGCTTTTCAATAAGCTTTTCAAGCCTCTCGGTTTTTGTTTTGATATCTATCTGACCATCCATCTTTTCGGCGCGTGTGCCTTCCCTGGGGTTGTAGTAGTACATGAAGGCTTCACTCGGGTGCATTATCTCCATCATCGAGAGAGTCTCTTCATACTCCTCCACTGTCTCTGTTGGAAAGCCTACAATCACATCCGTCGAAAGCGTCAGGGATGGAATAGTAGCGTACATCTTTTCAACTAGTTCTATGAACTTCTCGCGCGTAGTGTGACGATTCATCAACTCTAGTATTCTAGTAGAACCCGATTGCATCGGAAGATGTATGTGGGAGCATATTCTCTTGTTATCTCTTATAGTTTCAATCAAGTGGTTGGAGAAATCTTTTGGATGCGGAGACTCAAACCTGACAAAGTGGATGTTATCTAGAAGAGGAACAATCAAATCAAGCAGGGTCGGAAAGTCTATATCCCGACCATTGTATGTTGATGAGTAGGAATTGACGTTCTGGCCGAGGAGGGTTATCTCCCTCACGCCTTTACTCTCAAGGAATTTCACCTCTTCAATTATTGATGCAGTGTCACGTGAGACTTCCCTTCCTCTTACGTATGGAACAATGCAATACGAGCAGAAGTTGTTGCACCCGTTCATAATCGGTATATATGACGAGAACTCACCTTCCTTATAGTACGATGAGAGAAATGAATACTTCGCGTCCCTCTCCTCTTCTTCGCCCTGAAGGTACGATGCAATCTTGTCCTTATCTTCGTTTGTTGCAACAAAATCGACAAAGGGAGCATCTTTCTTGAACTCTTCTCTGAGCCGGGATGCCATACAACCCGTCACAACAATTTTAAGTGGCCTTTTCTTCTTGATTGCCGAATAAAAGCCGAGGCGTCCCCATATTCTGTTTTCGGCAGTCTTTCTGACCGAACATGTATTTATGATTACGGCATCTGCCTCGTCAGGGTTATCTGTACTCTCGAGTCCCCTTCCCTTAAGTAGTATTTCAATAGCGTTGCTCTCTGCCGTATTCATCTGGCAGCCGTATGTTTCTATCAGGTATTTCTTCATCATCCTCTTCTCTTTTCCGCACATGCAAGTGTATTCATCATGAGGGAAGCAACAGTCATGAGCCCCACTCCTCCGGGAACGGGGGTAATCATTACATCACGGTTAATAAATGAGTCATAATCACAGTCACCTTTGAGGACATACCCTTTTTCGCTTGTAATGTCTTCAACCCTGTTAATTCCTACATCTATCACAACCGCACCGTCTTTAACGAAAGAAGAGTCTATGAATGACGCTTTCCCTACCGCCGTAATTATGATATCTGACGAGAGCGTAATATCCCTGAGATTGACGGTATGAGAATTACAAAGCGTGACAGTAGAATCATAGCCGGGATTGGAAAGCAATATGGAAATGGGTTTTCCGACAATTGTGGATCTCCCGATTACACATACTCTCTTTCCCTTTGTCTCTATATTCCAGTTCTTCAATATTTCAACAATGCCGAGCGGAGTGCACGGAATTATGGAGTCTAAGCCGAGCGCAAGACGCCCCATGTTTATAGGCGTGAAACCGTCAACATCCTTATCCTTACTTATAGCGTTAATAACCCTATCCTTGTCTATGTGCCCTGGAAGCGGAAGCTGCACAAGAATTCCATCTATGTTATCGTCTGCGTTCAACTTCTCTATGAGCGAAATCACATCACTCTCCAGACAATCTTCACTTAAGGAATATTGAAAATGCACAAAACCGACGAGCAAGCATTTTTTTGCCTTGCTTTTAACGTACGACATACTTGCCGGATTATTTCCAACAAGAATAACAGCAAGTGACGGCGCCCTATTTCCTTTATTTACAAAGGCTTGAGCCCTTTCTTTAACATCATTGAGAACACTCTTTGAGAGCTCTTTACAATTTAATTCAATCACATTTCAAATGATACCGAATAGATGTGGGTAAAACAATACTCAATTTGAAAGTTAAGACGATTTGGAGTATACTCTACCGCATGAAAAGAAAATCGATTCTAATTATTCTATTGATTCTTATCCCGCTCGTCGCACTTTCAGCCGAGGACTTTTATGATACCTCCTCCCAGGTGTTCACAATCACGGCAGGTGTAGACCTTCCATTCACTAACTCATACAAGAAAGATGACGGTTCGCTTGCCACAGGTCTATGGTGGGGCGAAGACGGAACACACTTCAATATCGGGGGCTACGGCTCAATTGATTACGAAGTCTTTCTGAATTCCAAGATATCCATCGGAGGAGAAGTCGGCTACCAATTCAACAGATGCGCTAATGAGCGTCTCTTTACTCAGGTTCCCCTCCTCTTCAGAGCAACATACGTTCCTCTTCAGGGCAGATTCGAGCTCCCAATTTCCCTCGGCCTCGGCTTCAACTACCTCAGCTATAATGATAAGAGTATGTTTGCTATGTGCTTCTCACTCAATGTCGGTTGTAGGTTCTTCTTTACAGATCATTGGGGAATCGGCCTCAAGAGCGGAATCAACTTTGTTCCGGAGCTCTACACAAAGAGCGAGAAGAACGGACTCCACACCTCAATTCCATGCCTCTTATATGTAGCATACAGAAACTAGGAGAATAAAAGAATGAAAAAGATATCAATTATATTAATAACACTTCTTGTGCTCTTTGTATCTGTATCATGTAACATGGACTCCACTACCGGTCTATTCCAAGAAGCCGGAACATCGGCAAAAAAAGCTAGTTACACAATTCATAACGTCCTACTGAGATTCAGTGACAGCGAATATCTTGTCGCATCCGACGAAGGTATATTCGTTTTCGACGGCTCAAAGGTCGGCTCTTCATATGGCACAGGCATAAATTCGCAACATGTAGTCTATGCTACAGGCACAAAAGATGACTGGTCATGCATCTACTACGATGAGTCAGCAGAGAAGTATTACATAATCGGAAACAATACTGAAAAAGAGGAATACAAAGATCTTTCGAGTAAATATAAGAATCAGGGAACATATTCCTATGAATATATAAACAGCAAAGATGTAAAGGCTCAGGTATTCAAAAACTCTGAGGACGGTAAGTATTACATTTTCTATGCTAATGATAGCTCGACTAAACTGAATGATAATACCCTCACATCCCTCTCCACTTACTCCTACACAAGTGTGACCTACATGGGAGACGGACTCTTCATCTGTGTTGAGGATGGAACTTCATACTATTTTGCTTCTTCGGATGTTAATACACGTATAGCAAATAGTAATAATTACATAACACATATCAACGGAGTTTTCCTCAATAAATCTAATACGTTCTATAGCTCTTCAGCTTCTTCAATAAGCTCGATTTCCGGAAATACATATAGGCGCGTTGCAACCAATTTGACAGACGGCAGACGCTACTTCATGGTAAGGGGATTGAATTATGCTTATTATGTAGATAGCACTAATAAGCTTATTGAAACTTCAGTTTCAGGATTGAGTTCTATCGAAGTAATCTTTGTTGCTAAGGTAGTTGACGGCAATTACATCAACGTAATCACAGCACAGAACGGTGCGCAGTGTATAAACCTTGTAGATAAGACAGTTTCTTCATCTTGGAAATAGTACGATAACAGGATTTTAATAAAGGGCCAGAGAAGTCTATACTTTTCCGGCCCATTCTTTTTTCATTGTCAACAATGCTTTTGTAATAGGGGAAAGAGGTATTAGTGTAAAAGCTCATACGCTAGCTTCATTATGGAGCCAACAAAAAGAAAGAGGAACATTTAATACTAGAAAGCTATTTTCCCTTACGCAATCTGAGATTTAGAAATTCCAAGATAATCATCAACGGCATTGTGAAAGTCAGATATCAACTCTTCTTCATCTTCCCCTTCATATGAAAACAATTCCCTGATTCCCAATACCTTCCCATAAAACAAAGCGTCAGACTCAGAAAACTCCACTGTACCTATATAGCCTTTATATTCAATCATTTTACTCATATCGTTTCTAAGCTTCCTATAACTGCGTTGGCAGTATAGGTCTCTCAAGCGCGTTATACAGTGCTTAAAATAAAATAACCGCCCCAAAACATAAATAAAACGGTTATCTTATAACAAAATTAATCGAGGCCAACCGTCCACTGGAGATGTCTTCTGTTCATAATGTACTCACGAATATGCCAGTTGTCAAGGTTCGTTGAAAAAGCATATTCATCATATATTTCTCTGCCCAATTGCTCCTTAGCACAGAGTAATAAACCTCAGTTCAAACCATACCAAACAAAACTTCCTTATTTATTACACAAAAACGTTTTAAAACATACCTTCGATACTATAAACTCGACTCGATATATGTTACTCTTTCTATGACACCGCTATGTAACGGTGGACGGTTTGGCCTCTTGGATATTGTATATCTGGGAGGGTTCCTCCTAGATTCTTCGACAACGATGAAAAAAGGAGGTAGTGCTTATGTCAGATTTTGAAGTCATCATGACTGTTTTAACAGTTATTGGCCTTTTAATCGCACTATATGGTGCACTAAAAAAATAACCGTCCTTAAGCTTCAATCGGTACGGTTATTTATTTTATAACTTATTTGAGGCCAACCGTCCACTGGCGGTGTCTTCTATTTACCTATAATTTACTCACGAATATGCCATCTGTCAAGGTTTGATGAAAAAGCATATTCCTGCATTTTGAAAGGCAAACAAATTCTCACGTACTTTTTAGCTCAGACCTTCAAGAAACAGGGTCTACTCAGTCTTCGCAGATTTCATGGAGGATACGTTTGACCTCTTCGTCAGTGTAAACTTCCTCTATCTCATCATGTGTCAGGCCGATGAACTCATGGCATGTGTAATGGATCCAGAGATAGTCGTCCTTGCTCTTCAATACATGCTTACGGCAGTAGTAATCGGGTTGGATAGGAAGTTCAGGTTTTCCGTCCTTCCATTGATATAAAGAAATCTTATAGTCATATACTGCAACCTTTATATCTTCCCTCGGAATGCCATTGGCCATGATTGTGTCGCATAGGGAATTGACTGTGAGGCCTGTGTCGAAAATATCATCGACAATCAAGACCTTCTGGCCTTTCTTGAGGTTCTTCGGAGACCATGTCCATCCGTCGATATCGACCTTATTGGTGTGCTCGACAAGTTTACCGTAAGACCTGGCAACAACTGCTGCATAAAAGGTAGGAGTATGATCAATCTTGGAAAGCTGAAGTTTATAGTACTCGCTGATTACGTTTGCAAGGTACGCACCCCCGCGGAGGGAGTCATAGATTACGTCCGGAATGAACTTATCCTCCGTATACATCTTGTGCGCGAGCTTTATACCTGCATCGCGAATCATGTCGCATGTAATAAAATCCTTCTTCGGCTGTTCCATAAATACCCCCGTCAAATTTCAGTAAGAATCTCCAACCCTTTGTCTGTTATAGCTACCGTATGTTCCCAATGACATCCATATGAACCGTCTTTAGATTTAACAGTCCATTTGTCAGGAGCAAGATAAAACTTATTGCTTCCCCCCATCATCAACATCGGCTCGATGGCAAATACCATTCCTTTTCTTATTCTAGGATTCGGCATTGCCCTGTCAATATAATTCGGAACTTCCGGGTCTTCATGGAGGTCAAACCCTACTCCATGACCGCAATAATCCTTCAAAATACCGTAGTGATTCTTCTTTGCAAGATTCATCACCGCTGCCCCTACATCCTGTATTCTGGCACCGTTTTTCGATGCAGCCTCAATTCCAAGATATAAGGCGCGTCTTGTCTCAACGTTGAATGTATGCACTTCCGGCGATACCTTCCCTATCTCATATGCATGAGTCGAGTCGGAGATGTAGCCATCGAGTGTCAGGCACACATCAACCTTCAGAAGGTCACCTGATGTCAGAATTTTACGCTTACTCGGGATTTCGTGGATTATCGAATCATTGACAGATGTGCACGTAACATTGTTGTAGCCACAATAACCTTTGCACGACCCCTTTGCATGATGCTTATGCATGAAGTCCTCGCAAAGCTTGTCGACATCCCAGGTTGAAATCCCTTCCTTGATATACTCCCCTACATACTCGAACATCTCGGCAAGGAGCTTCCCTGACGAGCGGATTTTATCTATCTCGAAATCATTTTTGTATTGAATCATTTTTGCCTCTAACAAATGTATCCAGGATTCCGTTTATAAACTTGAAGGATACATCGTTGCTTAATTCCTGTGATAGTTTTACCGCTTCGTCGATAACGATTGTCGGATGTGTCTCCTTGTCATATAAAAGCTGGAAGAAGGAGATACGGAGTATTGCCCTGTCGACAGCATCAATCATCTCGATAGGTCGTTTCGAATAAATTTTAATAAGAGAATCGATTTCCTCAAGGTGCGCGATTGTCCCTTCAATCAGGAACTGTGCATAAACCTTAACTGATGTTTCAAGAGCATCGATTTCTTCCTCATTTAAGCCCTGGAAAAGAAACCAATCACCCTCCGGAGGGAGATTGGCTCTTATATCCAATGAATATAATGTTCCAACGGCTATTTCTCTTGCCCTATGGCGTTCTACTTTAATACTCATTGTTCTTTATATAAAATGTTGATTTTAGCCTGTGTTCTAAGGTCAGCTACAAGTGCGTTATATGCATCTATATAAGCATACTGGCTGTTCTGGTATGTCAGTCCCTGATAGATATAATCATAAACTGTAATACCGTAATCTTCGATTGTATCTGTAAGACCAAGGACCTTCGGATCCTGATGGACTGTACACTTGACAATGCAATAGAGATAAGGTGTTTCGAAAACCCCTTCGATATCTCCCGCCTCCATAAGCATAACGGCATCGACAAACTCATCGCCCATGCTCTGACGAGTTGAGTCCGAGTCGCTCATAAAGCCCCAGTCGCCACCGGATGATTTACTTGAGTCGTCCTCGCTGTAGGTCTGTACAGCCTTCTCGAATGAAAGAGAGCCGGATGTAATCTGGGAATATACACTCTTGAGAGTAGAAAGCTTTTCGGCATTTTTACTATCATCATCTGTCTTCTCCATAGCAACAACAGAAAGACGCACCATCTCAGGCATCATGAATGTAGATGAATTCTGTCTGTACCATGACCGGATTTCCTTATCTGTGGGCTCAGCGACATCAGAGAGGATATCACTCTCTTTTCCCTGGACATATTGCTGTGTAAGGTATTGAGTCTTGAGGTAGCTCTTGTAGTCTTGAACTGTTCCGTAGCTTTCCTCAACAAGAGAAGCAAACTCATCATCTGTTATCGAATAGCCAAGCTGGGATTCGATACTCGACTTCTGCTGTGCATATAAAAGCTCAACATCGCTGTCGGAAACGGAATAACCGTCCCTTGCTGCACCCTGCTCGACGAGAATTTCATCGATGAGTGCATTGAGCACATCTAGCTTTGTTACCGTTGTATATCCGGCTTCCTGATAAGTGGTATACTCGCTGTTGAGAGTATCCATTGTGATAACCTTGTTCTTTGTAAGATTCACAGTTGCTGCGGGAGAACTGATTGTAGCAGCCGAAAGTGAGAAGGAAAGTAAAAGCACAAGAGATACAACAAATAATAATCTTTTCATTTCAAAAATTCCTTTCTACATTAATTGTCTTTATAAATGACTCAACCTCTTTGGTTGAAGATACATCCTGACTTGTCTTCAGAATGACACCCTCCCCTTCGATTTGAGACATGAAAGAACTCATCGCACCACCTTTGAAAAGCGTGGAGGAAGAAAGAAGTAGACACGCCCTCTTACCGGAAATATTCCCGCAATTCTTAAGGTAGGTATCTAGCGTTGGGCTGATCTTCTTACTGAAAAAGGAGACAGGCTCCGCTAGAAATATAAGATAATCGTAAAATATGAGTTTTTTATCAGCATCCAATGAAGTATTTATGATATCTGAAGAATATCCCCTCTTTTCAAGAGTGGAGGAAACTGTCCGAGCATATTCAACAAGGCGTGTACTTTCCCTGTCCTTAGGAGAAACTACTATACCTACTTTCATCGCAATACTCCTTAAAAGAAAAACCGACTCCCGGGTAAAGGAGCCGGCCGATTGAATTTAAAATCAGTTAGATGATGTGCTTTCTGTCCCGTCAAGCCATGTAGTCCCTTCGACCTGTGTTGTCTCGGTAGACTTGATCATCGACTGGATTTCATCTTCGCTTGACTTGTTGACAAGTGCAACAACGAGAGAAAGAACCATGAAGAGGATTGCCAGAATGGCAGTAGCCTTTGTGATGAATCCCGAAGTTCCACTGCCGAAAGCAGAGTCGGAATTACCTCCAAAAACACTTCCCAGTCCTACACTGTCCTGTCCCTGAATTGTAATAAGGAACAGAAGAAGGAGGGCAACGATACAAAAAACAACAATTAGGACAATTCCTAAAACACCCATTTCTTTACCTCTAGTTATTTGTTGTAAGCCATTATAGGAAGGAACTTATCAAGTGAAAGACTAGCTCCACCTACGAGCGCGCCGTCGATATTTTCCTTGGCCATCAATGCCTTAACATTTTCAGCTTTTACTGAACCACCATACTGTATTATCAAGTTTTCTGCAATATCTTTTGAGAATAAATGACCAACAGTCTGACGTATGAAGAGGTGTGCGCTATCTGCATCCTCAGGGGTTGCAGTCTTTCCTGTTCCGATTGCCCAGACAGGCTCGTAAGCAATTGTAATAGACTTCATTTTCTCACTCGATACACCCTTGAGGCCGACTGAAAGCTGGCGTGAAAGTACTTCTTCGAGTTTTCCGCCTTCTCTCTCTTCGAGTGTCTCGCCGACACATAGTACGACATCCATATCATTCTCGAGGGCAAGGAGAACCTTTCTGTTGATGAATTCATCGCTCTCGCCATAGTACTGGCGTCTCTCGCTGTGGCCAAGAATTACTGTATTTACTCCAATATCCTTGAGCATCAATGGGCTTACCTCTCCTGTGTATGCACCGGATGTATGGTCAGCCATATTCTCTGCTGCAACGATTACCGGACTGTCCTTGAGCTCTTCAGCTAGGAGCGGAAGGTCAACGAAAGGAGCTGCAACCATGATTTTACAGTCACAGCCGTGCTCTTTGTATGCTTCTCTGAGAGCGCGGCCGTACTTTACAGCCTCATGAGGAAGAATATTCATCTTCCAATTGCCGGCTATATAGATTTTTCTAGTTTTTTTTTCCAGTGCTGCGATTCCGGGGAGTGTCTTTCCTTCGAGGAACTCAAGGCTTGCACCGCCACCTGTTGAAACGTGGCTAATCTTATCACTTAGACCGAACTTGTTGATTGCTGCAACTGAGTCACCACCACCGACGACGGAGACAGCATCGCTATCTGCAAGAGCCTTGGCAACTGCCTCTGTTCCCTTAGCAAACTGTGCAAACTCGAATACACCCATAGGTCCGTTCCAGACTACGTTCTTTGCACCCTTAAGTGCATCAACGATGTTCTGGACTGTCTTCTTTCCGATATCGAGTCCCATGAGATTTGATGGGATATCAACAGAATCAACATAAACAGGCTCTGCATTCTCGTCGAAGTTCTCTGCACAAACGTGGTCGACAGGAAGAATAACCTTAACGCCCTTCTCTTCTGCCTTCTTCAAGAAGTCCTTTGCTGTCTCAACGTAATCGTCCTCGACAAGGCTCTTACCAACTTCATGTCCCATTACCTTGAGGAATGTATATGCCATACCGCCACCGATGACGATTGTGTCACATGTCTTAACAAGGGATGAGAGGACGCTGATCTTGCTGGAAACCTTGCTGCCGCCGATAATTGCAACAAACGGATGCTCAGGGTTTTCAAGAAGTGGAGCCATGAACTTTACTTCCTTCTCAATCAAAAGACCGGCATAAGACGGAAGATAGTGAGCAACACCTTCTGTTGATGCGTGAGCGCGGTGTGCTGTTCCGAATGCATCGTTTACATAGAGGTCTCCGTAGGACGCAAGCTTCTTTGCAAACTCAGGATCATTAGCTTCTTCTTCCTTATACCATCTGACGTTCTCGAGAAGAAGAACATCTCCGCTCTTGAGAGAGGAAACAAGCTTATCGACTTCTGCTCCGATGACATCGGGAGCAAGTGTGACCTTTCTTCCGAGTTCCTTCTCGAAGACCTTTGCAATCGGTGCCATCGAGAAGTCGGGGTTCTTCTGTCCCTTTGGTCTGCCGTAGTGGGACATGACAACAAGAGATGCACCCTGTGAGAGGATGTACTCAAGTGTTGGAAGAGCAGCCTTGATTCTTGTATCATCAGTAACAACACCGTTCTTTACAGGGACGTTGAAGTCAACTCTGCAAAGTACTCTCTTTCCCTTCAAATCAGCTTCTTTAACTGTATTTAAAACCATAAATTACTCCTATTTTGATAAAAAGGCCCGCTCGTAAGAACAGGCCTATAGAGAATCGAACGACTCTATAATCAGCCGTTAACCTTCTTCATGTGTGCAATGAGGTCGAGAACCTTGTTTGAGTATCCGATCTCGTTGTCATACCAAGATACAACCTTGACGAATGTATCTGTGAGAGCAATACCAGCCTTAGCATCGAAGATACTTGTTCTTGTATCACCGAGGAAGTCTGAAGAAACAACTGCATCTTCTGTGTAGCCGAGGATACCCTTGAGAGAGCCTTCACTAGCCTTCTTCATAGCTTCGCAGATTTCTGAATACTTAGCAGGCTTAGCAAGGTTGACTGTGAGGTCAACGACAGAAACGTCAAGAGTAGGAACTCTCATTGACATACCTGTGAGCTTTCCGTTGAGGGAAGGAA
>CAVJEL010000031.1:0-18966 GCA_963648635.1 Ruminococcus intestinalis | reverse complement strand
AGTTCAATCTGTCTCTTACTAACGCGGCTTTTTATTTCTAATCCACCGTCGTTCTTTGAATTGACAGAAGCTCTTTTTTTACAAGCTTCTTATCTTCTCTTCCCTTCGCTGATATATCAAAAAAACAAAGCACTCGTTTCAACCGCGTGCCTTAGTAATCTACTTAATTTTCCCTTTACTTGTCAACAAGGATTAAGAAAATTTTTTAAATATTTTTTTCACTCCGTTTTCGCCGTCTTTTTACGCTTCTTTTCCGGCTCGTGGCAGAGGAACGCTCCGACCTCGAAAAAACCGTCGCCACCACCATATTCTGTAATGTAAGTCGGAAGGTCCTTAAAGGAGGAGCGCATATCCTCAACTGTGTGCATCCCGATACTCACCGGGAAGTAGCCGAATAAGGGTTCATCATTCAAGGAGTCACCGAGATATATTCCCTTCTCGAGGTATTCCTCCTCACTGATTGAAAGCACATTAGGAAGAAAATACTTGAGAGAACTTTTCTTATCATAATTACCGAACCATGCATTTATATGTATGGAGCTCTCGGCATAGGATGCACCGAAGAGTGTGAGTATATTCCTCAATGCAGTTTTTTCTGCCTCCGTCATTCTCTTCTTGTCGTAGGCAACATCGAAAACGCGTGCGAATTGATCAGAAGAGAAAGGATAGGCCGCTGTGTACTCCATGAGTTTTCGTCTCATCTTGAGAACTTTGTCCTGTTCAATTTCGGGGTTGATTATGCTTGTTATCTCCCCACCTTTACTGTGGCCGAGAAAGACAGCCCCGCTCTCGCATATGACGGCGTCAACTGGCCACTGCCTTATATATGTGTCGCTCCAGCCTGCGCTTCCTCCGGTGAGGAGGATAATCGTGCGCCCCGATGCCTTCAACTTATAGAGCGCATCAAGGGCATGAGGAAGAAGTTTTCCGTCCTTTGTTATTGTATCGTCTACATCACTGATGATGTATTTTATATTCTCCCTTTCTTCTTCCGAAAAACCACAGAAGGGAAGGCCTTTATTACTACTCATCTTGTCATCTTGGAGAGTGCCTTACTCTTGAAAACATCCTTTATATATATAACGAACGAGATAAGAGAAGCACATGCCGAAAGCGAGAAGAAGACGTAGATGACCGTCGAGTAAACGGAGAGGTCTATTGTAGTGAAAGTCTCAAGGGCGAGGTAGACAAAGCTTAGGAGTGTTGTTGCTGCATAAAGCACGGTCTTGGACTTTCCGAAGATATTTGCCGGCATCGAAACCCCTGCGTACTTTGCTAGTAGCATTCTTATAAAGAGGATGGAGAACTCCCTCCACATTATAAGTACGAATGCCCAGAGCGGCATGATTGAGGAATAAAGAAAACAGACGAAATATGTTATGTGTGTAAGCGTATCTGCAAAGGGGTCCATTACCTTCCCAAGGTCCGTAACGAGGTTACGCCCTCTGGCAATCTTTCCGTCAAGAAGGTCCGAGAGCTCGGCTACTGCATATACACAAAGCATCGCGACTGTCGAAAGGACCTTAAGGGACGTAAATCTCCCGATTAAGAAGAAAATAAAGAATACCGGAACAAGAACAAGTCTTGTCACTGTCAATTTATTAGGTAAGTTCATCAATAACCTCACTTCTTCTCAAAGATAAAGAGAAGAAAACTTTTCTTCAAGATAATTCACGAAAGGCGAAGACGACAACTCGCATCCTGTCACTCTCTTTATTAAATCGGAGGGCTCGAGAATGGCACCCCATCTCCATATGTTTTTGTCCTGCCAATCTGTTATGAGGGAGAAATTTCCCGTCCTCAATGCATCGTCAACCTTATCTTTTCCACCGCAGTCGACATATAGCTTATCTAAGAACTGTGCTGAATATAGATTTCCCAGCGCATATGACGGGAAGTAGCCGAAGCTTCCTCCTGCCCAGTGGCTGTCCTGGAGGCATCCCTCACTGTCAGATTTTACGGTGTATCTGATAATTGAGGACGATAATTCGTTCCAAACCGACGGCACATCCTCCGCCTTCAACGAGCCGTCAAAAAGAGCCTTCTCTATCCTGTAGCGAAGAATTATGTGGAGTGAATATGTAAGTTCGTCGGCATTCACCCTTATAGCAGATGGCTGGGGGTAATTGAGAGCAAGTACGAATTTCTCGAGGCTTATATCCCTAAGCTCAGGCATGTATTCCTTGAGAATGGGATAGAAATATTCCCAGAACGGGAACGAGTGTCCCATCATGTTTTCCCAGAAACGCGACTGTGACTCGTGGATGCCCATACTTGTCCCACGCGCGAGGCTTCGGCCCCTTATCTCGGAATTGAGAGAGGCATGCATTTCGTAGAGTGCATGGCCCGTTTCATGTACTATCGAGAAAATCGGGTCGGTCACACTTTCGTCAGTAAACCTGTTCGATATCCTCACATCGTCCGAGCCGAGAGTCGAAGTGAAGGGATGTGCAACAACTCCTATTGCGCCCCGCTTCTCGTCAAATCCCATACGGGTAGCGACGACACGGCAGAACTCCTCTTCCTTCTTCTCGTCATATTTGAATTTCAAGAACGAAGTGTCAGTTCTCTTTCCTTCAAGCTTATCCATTATCGAATGGATTGAAGTCTCGAGAGAGGAGAAAAGAGAATCCAGCTTTTCCTCTGTCATTCCCCTCTCGTAGAGGTCAAGAAGGGTATTGTAGCTACCGTCCCCTATACAGGAAGCATATTCCTTATTGAGTGCGACAAGTTTCTCCATACTTGAAAGGAATACCTTCCAGTCGTTTTTCCGCCTTCCCTCGAGCCATCTCGAGTGAGCGAGTCCTGTCTCAAGTGCTATTGCTTCAACTAGCGTCGAGGGGACAAGCGATGCTCTCTCTATCTCCTTCTTCCACTCCCGCACTAGGGCATTATCAGCAGGGGAGAGAGTGGATGGGTCGATGGAATAGACGGCCTCTTTGAGCTTTTCGTCCTTTTTTATCTCATGGGCTTTGAGCGCAAGATACGCCATCTGCCCTGCTCTCTCCTCCTCCGCCTTTTCGGGCATCACCGTCTCCATGTCCCACGAAAGGACAGCCTCTATATTCGAGAGCGTCACCGTCTCTTTATCTTTCTCTCTAAGGTGTTTCAAAGCATCAGCACTTGTCATCTTTTTATTAAAGAGGGGCGCTCAACACACCCCTCCATTCCTTTTTTAAATCTGTTCTTTGTTGTCAACAGTCTTATGGACTGATGAAATAAAGTCTGCTATCGGCAGGAAGTTATCCTGCTTGCCGTTTCTGTATCTGACGGAAACAAGGCCTCCGTCCCTCTCCTTCTCGCCGAGAATAAGCATGTAAGGAGTCTTATTCTTCTGGGCCTTTCTGATCTTGGCGTTCATTCTGTCGTCAGAAAGATCAGTAGTCACCCTGAAGCCTTCAGCCTTGAGTTTCTTTTCCGTTTCCTTTGCGTAGTCATATGCCATATCGCCGACAGGAATGATTGCAATCTGGTCAGGGCTGAGCCATGGCGGGAATGCTCCTGCATAGTGTTCGATGAGAACACCAAAGAAACGTTCGATTGACCCGAGTAGTGCACGGTGAATCATGTACGGTCTCTTCTCGACGCCGTCCTTATCCACGAATGTCATACCGAATCTCTCGGGGAGGTTAAAGTCGAACTGGACAGTCGAGAGCTGCCACTCTCTTCCGATTGCATCCTTAATCTTAAGGTCAATCTTCGGGCCGTAGAATGCTCCGCCGCCTTCGTCGATATCGTACTTGAGGCCTTCCTTCTCGACAGCCTTCTTCAATGCCTCTGTTGCAGCATCCCACTTCTCCTTCTCACCTACGCTCTTTTCAGGTTTTGTCGAGATGTAGGCATGAATATCGTTGAAGCCGAATGAATGAAGCATATGGAGTGAGAAGCGGAGAACTTCCATAATCTCGTCGTCCATCTGGTCAGGTGTAACAAAGAGATGTGCATCGTCCTGTGTAAATCCTCTGACTCTCATGAGGCCGTGAAGCGACCCTGCCTTCTCGAATCTATATACAGTTCCAAGTTCCGCCCATCTAAAGGGTAGGTCACGGTAGCTACGCTTACTGTTCTGATAGATCATGATATGGAAAGGACAGTTCATCGGCTTGACGTAGTAGTTTGTATTGTCCATTTCCATCGGAGGATACATGCCGTCCTTGTAGAAGCCAAGGTGCCCTGAAGTCTCCCAGAGCCAGCTCTTTCCGACGTGCGGTGTATAAACCATCTCATAGCCGTTCTTGTAGTGTTCCTCTCTCCAGAATTGCTCGATAACCTGCCTAATTCTTGCTCCCCTCGGGTGCCAATAAACCAGTCCCGGACCTGCTTCTTCGTGCAGTGAGAACAAATCGAGTTCCTTACCCAGCTTTCTGTGGTCTCTCTTCTCGACATCTGCAAGGTGATCAAGGTATGCCTTCAAATCTGCCTTGCTTGCCCACGCTGTTCCGTAGATACGTGTAAGCATCTTGTTCTTCTCGCTTCCTCTCCAGTAAGCACCTGCGATGGAAAGGAGTTTGAAGCCGTCAGCACAGAGTTCCTTTGTGTTCGCCACATGTGGGCCCCTACAAAGGTCGGTGAATGCTCCCTGATTATAGATAGTGACTGTCTCACCTTCAGGAATAGCGTCCAGAAGTTCAAGCTTGTACTTCTGATCCTTGAAGATTTCTCTTGCCTCTTCTCTTGTGACTTCCTTCCTTACAAAGTCATGACCCTTGTTGATGATGGAGCGCATATTCTTTGTGATTGTCTCCAAATCATCCTCTGTCAAAGCTCTAGGAAGGTCGAAGTCATAGTAGAAACCGTTCTCGATTGACGGCCCGATAGCAATCTGGGCATCGGGGAACATCATCAGGACAGCTTCTGCCATAACATGGGCTGTTGAATGTCTGAGTGTACTCAAATCAACTTCATTTGCCATAGTTTCTCTCCTCATATATAAAAGATAAAGCCTTTACAGCATCACCCTTACACATATGTGCAAGGACGAAGTTGTAAAGGCTCCGCGGTTCCACCTTGCTTCCCTTTATTTAAAAAGGACGCTCAATTAGAGTTAACGCCTCACTTACGGCTGTCCATACTCGGTTACCCTTTGAGAACAGCAACTCCGGAGTGGTTTTCATCATCTAGCCTTAGGGCATCTCACACCTGTCCGAGACAGACGCCCCTCTCTATAAGGCAATCGAAGACTACTCGTCTCCATCACAGTTATTACAGAGATGATATCTACTTGGCCCTTACCGGTCAAGACTCCTCGTAATCAATAAGATTACCTTCTTCAAACATTGTTCTCATCTTCACAGACAGGACTGCAAAGGATGTTGCAAGGTCCGTACGCTGCATGACAACGTCGGCTGGAATCTTGAGGTCCTTGGGGGCAAAGTTCCATATTCCCTTTATCCCACATTCCACTAACCTATCAGCAACGCTCTGGGCACTCGATGCCGGAACAGTTATTACCGCGATAGATATGCCGGTGGACTCAATAAACTCTTTGAGGGAATCTGTCGACTGCACTGTAATCGAGCCGATTTTCGTTCCGACCTTTCCCGGGTCACAGTCAAAGGCCGCGACAATACTCAGGCCATATGCAGCAAAGCCCTCATACATCGTAATTGCCTTACCCAGGTTACCCACGCCCACAATCAATGCCTTCGTTGCGTTATCCCATCCGAGGGAATGTGTGATGTAGTCGATAAGCTCATCGACGACAAAGCCCACCTTAGGCTTTCCTTCGATACCTGTATATGAAATATCTTTTCTTACCTGAATCGGCTTGAGTCCGAGTTCGTCGGCAAGGACCGTTGCACTTATGAATTGCATTCCCTCCGCCTGACACTGTCTCAATATCCTCAAATATGACGGAAATCTCTTAACGGTAGGAATAGGTACAACAACCGCCTTACTCTCTGACATAAATTCAACCCTCCAGTTTTTCAACGACCTTTCTGTAAAAATCACGTGGAGTCGATGCTCCCGCAGTCACACCAACGCGCTCGTAGGCATAGACGTCAGGGGGAATATCATCGGCCCCGTTTACAAGAAAACAGGGCTTACCGCCATTCTTGACAATAGCGCCGAGCTCCCTTGTATTCGCGCTGTTTTTATCACCCACAACGACAAAGCAGTCAACCTTATCTAAAAGCTTTTCAACAGCATCACGCCTCTTAGTTGAAGCCTTACAGATATGGTTCAACATATTAATAATGATACCTTTTTCCTCTGCTTTTTCAAGGATGACTTTTAAGAGCGGGGTGGAAAATGTTGTCTGGACAACGCCGTTGTATTCGCCTTCTTCAATTTGCTCTAAATCCTCAAGGGAGGAAATAACCCGGGTTTTCCTCACGGCACTCCCGAGAAGTGACAGTACTTCGCTATGCCCCGAGTAGCCGAAGATAAGAACATCCTTCTCTGATTCCCGTACGAGTTTCTGGCCCTTTAATACAACTGGACATGTTGCGTCCACTATCTCGACATTACGCCGCACCAGTTCTTCGCGCTCGCTATCTGTTATGCCGTGGGCCCGTATTACGACAACAGAGTTCTCAGCAACATCACTCGCTTTTTTAACTACTTCGACGCCACGCGTCGTAAACCATCCACAGACCTTTTCGTTATGCACAATTTCGCCGTAGAAATAGAGCTTACGCCCTTCGGCGAGGGACCTATCAAGGGTGCGGTGGGCTAAATCAATGGCTCTGTGGACACCGTCGCAGAAGCCGAGTGTTTCTGATACATATACAGTCATAGGGCAAAATTATACCCGTGGAAAACCACGGGCTCTAAATACTTTTTATTTTGTCTCTTCTGAAGGCTTTGTCTCTTCGCTTGGTGCTTCCACATTCTTCTCATCGCCTTTCTCAAGAGCCTTCTTGTCGTCTTTCTTATCGTCCTTCTTTGCGGGAGCAGCCTTAACAGCGTCCTTGCTGACAACTGAGGAGATTGCTTCCTTGCTGAATTCGATTCTAGCTGCATCATCAACCTTTACGACAACAGTCTTGTCCTTGACTGTGATGATTGTGCCGTGGATACCCCCGATAGTGACAACCTTGTCACCCTTCTTCATAGCTTCAATCATGGCCTTTGCTTCTTTGTCCCTCTTCTTCTGGGGTCTGTAGATAAGGAAGTAGAATATTGCGATGATTGCAACAAACATTATTATCGTTGATGCCATGCTTCCTGCACTTGAAGAGCCTGATGCATCTGATGCCATAAGAATAATTGAGTTCATAAATTACCTCTTTTTTAAATTGATTTACATTATCATAGTCTATCAAAAGCGGTCAACTGTATAGGAAAAATTAAAAGGGCCATCCCATTTGGAATAGCCCTTCTTTTCCCTTATCTGGAATTACATCATGCCCATACCCGGGTTCTGAGGAGCTGCGGGAGCTTCCGGAGCGGGGATATCTGTAACAGAACACTCTGTTGTGAGGATGAGGGAAGCAATTGATGCTGCATTCTGCAATGCACTTCTTGTAACCTTCACAGGGTCGATGATACCTGCATCAACCATCTTGACCCACTTCATGTTGTTAGCATCGAATCCAACGCCCTCTTCGGCATTCTTGCACTTGTCCGCAACGATTGCACCGTCGACACCTGCGTTCTCGCTGATCTGTCTGATAGGCTCCTCGAGAGCACGTGTGACAATCTTGTAGCCGACCTTCTCTTCTTCTGTGAGGCCTTCAAGAGACTTAGACTCGAGAACCTTGCTTGCCTGAACAAGAGCAACGCCACCGCCCGGGATAACCCCTTCTTCGATAGCTGCACGTGTTGCGCTGAGTGCATCTTCGACTCTGTGCTTCTTCTCCTTGAGCTCAACCTCCGTTGCTGCACCAACGTTGACAACTGCAACACCACCTGCGAGTTTAGCAAGTCTCTCCTGGAGCTTCTCTCTGTCGTAGTCAGATGTGCTGTCTGCAATCTGAACCTTGAGCATAGCGATTCTGTCCTTAATATCTTCAGCCTTGCCAGCACCGTTGATGATTGTCGTGTTGTCCTTGTCGACTGTGACTCTCTTTGCCCTGCCGAGCATTGAGATATCTGCATCCTCAAGCTTCATGCCGAGTTCCTCGGTAATAACCTGACCGCCTGTAAGAACTGCGATATCTTCAAGCATTGCCTTACGTCTGTCACCAAATCCAGGTGCCTTGACAGCAACGACATTGAGTGTGCCTCTTACTGCGTTGAGAACAAGGGTAGCAAGTGCCTCGCCATCGACATCCTCTGCAATCATTACAAGTGGCTTACCAGACTGTGCAACCTTCTCGAGAAGTGGTAGGAGTTCCTTCATGTTGGAAATCTTCTTGTCGTAGATAAGAATATAAGGATTATCCATAACACTTGTCATGGTGTCTCTGTTATTGCAGAAGTAAGCTGAGAGGTAACCTCTGTCGAACTGCATACCTTCGACGAAATCAACTGTTGTGTCGATTGTCTTGCTCTCCTCGACTGTGATGACGCCGTCCTTACCGACCTTGTCCATTGCTGATGCAATCTCATCGCCGATTGAGCGGTCGTTGTTAGCGGAAATAGATGCAACCTGTGCAATCTCTTCCTTGTCCTCAATCATCTTGGCTTCTTTCTTGATGCACTCAACTGCATCCTGAACAGCCTTGTCGATGCCCCTCTTGATGCCCATCGGGTTGACACCTGCTGCGACGCTCTTCATGCCTTCCTTTGTGATAGACCATGCAAGAACAGTTGCTGTTGTTGTGCCGTCACCTGCGACATCGTTTGTCTTAGCTGCAACTTCCTTGAGAAGCTGTGCGCCCATATTCTCGAACGGATCCTCGAGTTCAATTTCACGTGCAACTGAAACACCGTCCTTTGTTACTGTCGGAGCACCGTATTTCTTGTCCAGAAGAACAAGCCTTCCCTTAGGTCCGAGAGTTGTCATAACTGCTTTTGAAATCTTTTCAACACCGTTAACGAGAGACTTTCTTGCCTCTTCGTTGAACTGAAGCTGCTTTGCCATCTTTTTTATCTCCTAATATAAATTCATAAATAAAAGCAACACTTGATTGCTAGTAGTTAAAATAAGCAGAAATATTCCATTCGACAAGAGGAAGGAAAAAATAATCAAAGAGAGGCAAGAAAAAGCGATAGGGAAAGCGAAAGAATTCCCGAGGCAAGGTTCACCATATCGTTATCGAAGCCGGGAATGCCCCGCACTCTCTTGTTCTTTACCCCATTCTCATATTCCTTCTCGGTGAGAGATCCGTCTTCTGAAAGAAAGTGTTCCTGTATTGTCGCCCCGAGCACGGAGTCGATGACGGATGAAAGAAATCCCGCTCCCGATACGATAAGGGCCTGCTCAAACGAAGGAGAGAGAACGGCATAATGAAGAGCGGCAATCAACACAGCCCCCAGTGCACCCGACACGAGGCCCAGAACTGTCACTCCCCCGCTTATTCCCTTCGGCACGGGTGTAAATGTTATAATCGACACGGGATTATGCTTACTCATAATTCCGAAGGTGCTTGAGAAGGTATCTGCCATAGCCTCGGCGAGAGACGCCGAATAGCCGACAAGGGCTATTCTGTAGAAGGAAGGAGAGCGCGTAAGGAAAAGTGCGATGACTGCCGGAAGTCCGTTTGCTATGACCTGCGCCATATCTCTACGGCTGCCCTTCTTCTCCCGTTTATTGTAACTTCGCTTAATCTTAGAAAGTATAGAGCAGACAAAGAAGAAGAAAAAGAAAAGCGTGAATGCCGAAAAGCCCCCGAAATATAAAACAATGAAACCAAAAACAAAGGCAGCTATTACTCCGGAAACAGTGAGCCACTTCCGCCATAACGAAACGGCGACAATCACTAAAAGTACAGATACATATATAACAATGATTGTCCAGAACGGAAGAAGTGATATCTTTTCATCTACAACGGAAACAAGGCTCTGCATATCTTACTTCACTCCTCTTAAAAAGAGTTCAACAAGAGCCGTTCCGACTACAGGAACTGCTAGGTTATCGATAGATGACGGCGAGAAAGCCTCGACAAAGGCAACAATTATTCCTATTACAATTGCATAGGGAAGGCTAATCTCCGTAAAGAAGAGTACAACAACAGTGGAAACAAGTGCCATTGTAAATGAGCCCTCGAGGCTACGCTTAGCTTTGTTATAGAGGATATATGAGTGCTTCCCCCACTTTGTTCCGACGATTGCTGCAGCACCGTCACCCAGGCCCAGCATCAACACACCCGCTATTGCACTTTCGGCCGTTACAAAGCCCAGCGCCTCAAATAGCACTACAAGTGTCACAGCAACAGGATAGAGGATAAGGCCGTAGTTACGCTTCTTATCCTTCATCCCGAGATCCTCAATCATATTCGACAAAACTGCAAAGCTGTTGATGAAGATAAAGGCAAAAGGAAGAGCAACACGGTAGTACGGGCTCTTAACACATAGCTCACATGGAATGATTATGAGCGACGTCAATATGTGTATGAACTTCCTCACGCCCTCACTTCTCCACTTTGCATAGCGGTAGAGAAGAAAGCCCGCAAAGACTTCCAAAGTTACATAAATAAAACAAAGTATATCTATTACTAAATCTGACACAGCCACCTCTCTTCAGGAGTCATCATGCTAGAATATTTGTTACCACATTGAAAAGATTGACAAAGATTATGATTTCTCCACTTCATATGTCCCCTTTGCTTATCGAAACACAAACAAGAAAAGCTATTTTTTTATATTTTCCTGCAGTTCAAGCAGGTATCTATCAAAATCAGAAAGGAATGTCTGCTCTTGAATGGCACGATATCTTTCAAACTCGGACTCGGCTTTTGACCGAGCAATCTCCGCCGAAATTCTGCCTGCATCCCGTAGCACTTCCCTGTCATCAGCTTCCAGAAACAAATCCAATCGTTTTGACCAATCCTCCATTGTCATCGGAATATGACGCTCAGCACGATCTTCCGCCAAATCAAGATAAGCTGATACAATACGCTCCAGAGAACGCATTTCCTCCTCACTCAGGTAATTCTTAGCTATACTTACATCACCTCTCACAATCCTGCCATCAGGAGCCGCTTTCCACGTAGTAAGCCCCATATGAAGTTTATCAGCATCAGCACGTTCATATATAAGCTCTGCAGCTGTGTGTCCATGAACCGCATAATGCATCTTGTTCTGAACCTTGGCAAAAAACTCCTTCGTTGTCTTCGCCGTTTTGTCATAATCTAGAGCCGTAGCATAAATGTCTGTTATTTTTTGATAGAATAAACGCTCAGATAAGCGGATTTCTCTTATCTCTTCAAGCAGATGGTCAAAATATTCTTTTGAAAGTGCTGTACCGTTCTTCAAACGGTCCTTATCTATAACCCATCCCTTGATGGTATAGTCTTTCACGATACAGTTTGCCCATTTTCTAAACTGTACTGCTCGCTCATTATTCACCTTAAACCCGACTGCAATAATCATCTGGAGGCTGTAGTGATTGATTTCCCTGTATATCTGACGGGCACCTTCCGATTGAACTATTCGGAATTTCCGAATAGTTGCTTCTTCTTCCAATTCATTATCTGCATATATCGTTTTAATGTGCTCATTGATTGTTGGCAGGGACACCCCGTAAAGTTCGGCCATCATTCTCTGCGTTAGCCATATATTCTCATCTTCATAACGCATCTCAAGGCTGTCCTCTTTATTACCAATTGAGGCAACATAGGTCAAATATTCAACAGTGCTTGAACGAATGGCCTTTTTATCTTTTTCCGTTTTCATATTCTCTTTCCCTTTAATTCTGCAACAAAATCACGCCTTTTAAACTTTTATTTGGGTGGGATCTTCCACAAAGAACGCATAGACCTCGAGAATGATTCTGCCAGAAAATGTCATCCCAACTCCTTTTTTATTAATCCATTATTGTCAAGATAATTAATAAAATCAGATATTAAGTTATCGCCTCTTTTTATGATATCAGCTTCAGTGAAATCTCCTCTGCTTTCTGCCAGCCTTCTTAATTCAACGTTTTGAGTTCCTTCTTTTTGGGTGTTTCTTGAATTGATATATCCTAAATAGTATTTGGCCTTATCACAAAATCGATAATCAGACGCTCTGATATTTATACGCTTTTCAAGTATGGCCTTATTTCCAAGCAATTCAATTCTGGAAGGATTCGACAAAGATTTTTCTTTATCTTGACGACTTCTGGCAAATATATGTTCGATTTCAAACACTGTTTCATTAGAAAGAAGAGGCTGACCAGGTTGTTGAAAGCACCACCAAGTCAGCATTGATCTCGTAATAGCTCTATTATTTGTAAATCCATAGTTCTGGAATGCATTTTCCACATTACTGCGGTTGAACAAAAATCCGCTAAACTGCACAGGTTCATGATTTACAATATTAATCATTTCTGCAAACAAAGGAGTACGAAGAGCATTCACTCCCGGATTCGTTACAGCATAAGCCCATACAAAAGCAATCGTCTGTTGCAAGAACTTAATAAGCTCTGATTCATTAAGAGAGCCATCTCTATCTTTGTTAGCCATATAATAGACAGAAAGAAAATATGTCCACATACTATTCGGCGCATAATTCAGCACGAACAGCAGACGGAGCACCTCATTGGAGAACCTCTCGTCATTTTGTGAAGCAACATCTTTCCAGAAACCAGCTAAATTCTCAAGGTTGTTAAATGTTTCTTCTCTTTTCAAAAGCGCATACGAATTTTTCTCGTAGAATTTGCGGAGCGCTTCGGTCGTAGAAGATTTATTGCCCTGCAATGCACGCTCATAATACATATACCTGGTAAATAATTCATCCATCGACGTTCCCGAAATTGGATGAAAAATTTCATTAACAATAGTCTCTAACTTCTTCCATCTATTAATGAAATCATCTTTTTTACCATTATTAGAGTAATACTTGTAAAACTGAGCTTTGAATATATCTGCATCAGAAAGAGGCAGCCCTCTATCATTTAACGTTGAGAAAATTCTGAGTGCGGTATCCTGCGACTCTGCTTCTATTGGTAACAAAATACAATTATTTAATATCCTAATCGGAAAAAAAGAAAAATAACTTGGATATTCATTTATGAAATCCGCTATTTTCTTCTGAAAAAACAAGAAATTCTGAGCATATTGGCTCTTCATACCGTCCGCAACTCCAGATGTGAGAATCTCAAGAAATTCGTCCTTTTCCTCATCTGTAGCCACCTCAGAATTTATCTTCAATGCTGTTTTGTCAGGGTCTCCAAATTCATCAGTCTTCCATATACACTGTTCAATCTGTTTACTTGTCTTTACAGCTTTATCATCTTTCATGCTGCCGTACTTTGCATAAAAAGCACGAAGCAGAAGCATCAAAGTAGTTAAACGTTGCTGGCCATCGATAATTTCCTGTTTTCCGTTGTTCTTAAATGTAACAATCGGCCCTAAAAAATATTCGTCATTATCGCTATTGAATTTCTCATAGTCATTATCAGGGAAGGCAAATGCGAATATATCATCCCACAGTGTCTGACACTCCTTCTCTCCCCAAGCATAAGGACGTTGATAATCAGGAATAAGAAAGTCTGCCTTTTTATCTGCAAACATACTTTTTATATTCTTCTGATCTATATTTAACTTCGACATAATAACAACTCTCACCTTCCTCACATACTGAAGAGCGCGTCAAGACACTACTCAAAGCAATTCTCTTCATACAAAGTAGAATAACATATAATCATTGTTTTTCCTTCGTTCTTTTTTGAATATCTACAACATTTATTAAACATGGACTTTTATCTCCAGTTTGTCTGTTTTTTGAATAAACCCACACCTGAAGTGCAAATTAATACACAAGAGGGGATTTAACTCCTTAAAAATTAAACTTGATTTGTATAAATATTATTATTATCATGAATAGGGTTTGCATAAAAATGCAGAAAAAGAGGATACATGAAAGAAAGGAACAACAGATTATCAACACTGAAGGAAATCATAAAAAACAACCGCATAGACAATCAGGACACACTGCTTGAACTCTTGAAGGAGGAAGGTTATACGGTAACCCAGGCAACACTATCGAGGGACCTCAAGATGCTCAAGGTCGGAAAGATCTCCGACGGGTGGTCAGGATACTACTACGCCCTTCCTGACTCTGATTTAATAAGCGAAAGCGAAAAGAGCTACATACAGGATGTAAGAAGAGGAATCATATCAATTGAATTCTCGGGAAACTTCGGGGTAATCAAAACACGCCCGGGACATGCCAACAGCGTGGGATTTGCCCTCGATGTATTGGCACTTCCGGAAATCCTGGGCTCTCTTGCCGGGGACGATACAATTTTCCTTATCCTGAGGGAGGGAATGACGAAGGAAGATTTACTAGAATCGTTCAATTCTCGCATCCCCGAGATAAAAGACTAGTACATACTGAGTAAAATAGGGTTATACTTTTAAAAACTGAAAAAATAAAAGGGTGGAATTTATGGATTACAAGAAACTTACAGAGACAAAAGCCTACAAAAAGCTCCAGTGCGACGAAACCGTCGACATCAAGAGTATACTCTCGGCAGAGAGAATAAACTCTTCTTCAATCAAGCTTGGAGGCGGCCTCAACTACAACTGGGCGGCAGAACCCGTTGACGAGAACATCGTAAGGGATCTGCAGAAGCTAGCTGACGAGATGGAACTTATAGAGAAGTACAAGGCAGTTCTCAGTGGAGAAAGAATGAACGTCGGAGAGAACAGGCTCGTTCTTCATCATCTGACACGTGGTAACGTACTTAAGGCTGAAGTCGATGCAGACGGAGAAAACAAGGAGGAGTTCTACAAGGGTGAACTCTTGAAGATTAAGGAATTTGCAGCAAAGGTACGCTCGGGCGAGATAAAGGGATCGACGGGGAAGAAGTTCAAGACTGTCTGTCAGATTGGAATCGGCGGGTCGGATCTGGGACCTAGAGCACTCTACATCGCACTTGAAGGCTGGGCAAAGGGCACGAAGACAAAGATGCTGGAAGGAAAGTTCATCTCCAACGTCGACCCTGATGATGCTGCAGCTGTAATCAACTCGCTTAACCTTGAGACAACACTCTTCGTCCTCGTATCTAAGAGCGGAACGACACAGGAGACACTCACAAACAGAGACCTCGTTCTCAATGTCCTCTCCTCTTCTCCTATCGAAGGCTTTGTTGCATCAAAGCACATGGTTGCAGTAACAAGTAAGACAAGTCCCCTCAGCAAAGACAAGTCACTTCTTGCTTCCTTCTTCATCGATGACTACATCGGTGGAAGATACTCCTCGACATCAGCTGTCGGAGGCGTCATCCTCTCACTCTGCTACGGCTTCAACACATTCAATAAGCTCTTAAAGGGTGCACACGAGGAAGATAAGCTCTCTACAGTCAAGAACGTAAAGAAGAACGGCGCACTCATGGATGCACTTATCGGAGTATACCTCAGAAATATCCTCGGCTATCCGTCAACAGCAATCCTCCCCTACTCGCAGGCACTCTCAAGATTCCCGGCTCATCTCCAGCAGCTCGATATGGAATCTAACGGTAAGCACACAGACAGAAATGGAAACTCAGTTGACTATCCTACAGGCCCGGTTATCTTCGGCGAGCCCGGAACAAACGGCCAGCACAGCTTCTATCAGCTACTTCATCAGGGAACAGATATCGTACCGTTACAGTTCATCGGCTTCAAGAATAACCAGCGCGGACTCGACATCGTCACAGACGGATCAACGAGCCAGGAAAAGCTCAACGCAAACCTCTCGGCTCAGATTGTTGCATTCGCACTCGGAAAGGATGATGAGAACCCGAATAAGGAATTTGCAGGACATAGGCCGTCTTCTCTCATCTACGGCGACAAGTTGACTCCCGAGGCACTGGGTGCACTTCTTGCACACTACGAGAACAAGGTCATGTTCCAGGGCTTCCTGTGGAATCTCAACTCATTCGATCAGGAAGGCGTACAGTTAGGAAAGAAACTTGCGAAGAAAGTACTCTCCGGCTGTGAAGGCGACGAGGTTCTTCTCGCTTTCAGCAACTTACTTAAATAAAAAAACTATCCCGTCCCTTCCACTCAGGAAGGGACTTATTCGAGGAAACAAATGAAGAAAACCGGCTTTGACAGCAGAAAATATATTGAGGAACAGACAAATTTCATTCTCGAGAGAGTTCAATCGAGAAAAGGAAGACTCTACATAGAGTGCGGGGGAAAACTCCTTCACGACATGCATGCCTCGCGTGTACTTCCCGGCTTTGACGAGAACAACAAGATGGCTGTTCTCCAGGGTCTCAAGGAACACCTCGATATTATAATCTGCATCTATGCCGGTGATATAGAAAAGAGGAAGATGAGAGGCGACTTCGGGATAAGCTACGACGCCGATGTCCTGAAGATGATTGACGACTTCGCCTCCTACGGACTCAAGTGCGACAAGGTCGTAATCACACGCTTCTCCGGTCAGCCCTCGGCAGTTCTATATAAGGAAAAGCTCGAGAGGATGGGAATCAAGGTATACACCCATCCCGCAACTCCGGGCTATCCGGCGAATATAGATGTTGTTGTCTCCGATGACGGCTACGGCCAGAATGAATATATTCCCGTGGATGCTCCCGTTGTCATCGTAAATGCACCAGGCCCCGGAAGCGGAAAATTAGCAACATGCCTCAGTCAAATGTATCATGAGGCAAAGAGGGGCGAGAAGCCTCAATACTCCAAGTATGAGACATTCCCCATCTGGAACCTCAGTCTCGATCATCCTGTAAATATCGCATACGAAGCTGCAACAGTCGACCTCGGGGATATAAACCTAATCGACCACTTCCACCTCCAGAGCTATGGAGAGGTAGCAGTCAACTACAATAGGGACCTCGAAGCCTTCCCGCTCCTGAGAAAAATAATCGAGCGCATAAGCGGAGAGGAGTGCCCCTATAAGTCCCCGACAGATATGGGCGTCAACCGCTGCGGCTTCGGCATTATCGACGATGAGGCATGTAGAGAAGCTGGGAACGAAGAGATTATCAGGCGTTACTACAAGACACTCACCGACTATGCTGCAGGGCTACTTGATGAAGAAACCGTAACAAGAATGAACTCCATCATGGATAAAGCCGGACTCACGGGAGAAATGAGAAGCGTTGTTCTTCCTGCACGTGAGGAACTCGAAAAGGCCATAAGAGAGGGAAAAGGAAAGGACGGAACTGTATGTGCTGCAGCAATAGAACTCGGGGACGGCAGAATAGTCACCGCCCATAACTCGATGGAGCTCCACGCATCAAGCGCCCTCATTCTCAATGCTTTGAAGGTCATTACAGGAATAGACAGGAAAAAGGATTTAATCAGCAGCAGTGTAATCCAGTCGATAACCCACATGAAAAGAGACCTTCTCTCGGGAAAGGGAGTCTCTCTCAATCTCGATGAAACTCTCACAGCCCTGGCTATGTCGAGCGCAGAGAACGAAGAGAGCAGAAAGGCACTCTCAGCCCTGCCCCTACTCAAAGGACTCGATGTACACATGACCCACATTCCGTCCCCCGGAGACAGTACAGGACTAAGAAAACTGGGCATACTTTTCACATCCGACCCGAAGTACCCTGCAAAAAATATCCTCTAGAGCGGAAATTATTGCAATAAACTTCAATGTGTATAAATATATAGGTATGTCTGACTTGAAATTGACAAGGAGTGACAGGCTCTTTATAGAAGGTTTTCAGAAATTTTTCTCTACAACGCCAGAAGAGCTGACTCCTGAAGATATAAAAAACTTAAACAACATGAGCTACCCGAAGCGGCTCAAGAACAAATATATTGCCCACACCCTCAGAAAGGTTAATACCGTAAGCTATGTCGTCCCGACATCCGACGGCAAGACCATAACGGCCTATTACCTTACAAGTAAGTCAAAGGAAGATATGGGCCCGCTTCCACTTGTCATCTTCTTCCACGGGGGTGGATGGCTCCATGCAAACATGGACTTCTACCTCAGCTACCTCAAGTACTTTGCGTCAAAGATGGAATGTGCAGTGCTCCTTGTCGACTACAGGCTCGGGCAATATAAATTCCCAACAGCAGTTGAAGACTGCTATGATGCCGTACTATGGGCTATGGACGGCGTCAAATACTGGAAGATTGATTCAGACCACGTATACCTGGCAGGTGACGGCTTCGGCGCAACGTTGGCAACTACTGCAACAATACTCCTCAGGGACCGTAAGGGGCCGATGCCGAACGGCAATATCCTCCTCTATCCCTTGACTGACGGACGCCTCCGCACCCGGTCTACAGAGCAGTATAAAGAAACACCGGTACTGACACTGAAGATGTTGAGCTACTACATCAAAGCATACTCGCGTGAGACAAAGGACAGCCTCTCTCCTCTGATGAGCCCGCTTCTATCGCAGGATTTGTCGCGTCTCTCTCCCACATTGATTATCGCAAGCGGCATAGACCCCCTCTATGACGATTCGGTTCTATATGGAGAAAGACTCTCATCCGACGGCACAAAGGCAAAGGTCCTAGTTTGCGAGAATTCGATGCACGGCTTCCTTCCATTCAAGCACTCGAAGGAAAGGAAAAAGGCCGAGAGCGCCATATGGCAGATGATTCACGGCCGCAATGTCGAAGTTATTGATTTTCTCTCTGAAGGTGAGCTCAGAGCGCTCAAAAAAAAGAGGTAAACCCATCCATTTCCAGCCAGTAAAGGGGGGATTGTATGACTGGAAGAAGTGACGAACGGGTTCACCCAACACCAAACAGATATACGGCATTGCCGGATATCATCAATATAATACAAAAATCTGTCGCTTTTGTTTATATGGTTAGTGTAAATTTTACAATTTTTTTACGTCCCTTTCTTAAAGGAATCAAGGTGAGGATATCATAAAAATATGAGCCGCTTATTGTGGAAATGGTAACACACAGCCCCGAATGCGCTATGTTCCTTTACACAAAATGTGATTACAATAAAGATAGAGGACAATTCAATGCTTTTATATTTCTTACTTCTCCCGAGAACCATACT
>CAVJEL010000030.1:0-19628 GCA_963648635.1 Ruminococcus intestinalis | reverse complement strand
TCTTATAGCCTATGTATGTCGCGCTGTTGATTGCAACCGGCCCCGGCGTCGACTCAGCAATTGCCACGATATCTAAAAACTCGGTTTTGTCGAGCCATTTCTTCTTCTGGACAAACTCATTCTCGAGGAGTGCAACCATCGCATATCCTCCCCCGAATGTAAATGCACCTATCTTGAGAAATGAGAAGAAAAGGGACATTAGGCTTTTACTCTTATCTTCCTTCATGTATTCTTTCATCCTTTTCTTCTCCTTGTGTGCCAAGTATATTTTCAGACAAATCTCCTTATTTTCATAGTGGCACTAAAAAGAAGTGTCCTGATTTTGCCATGCTCCTGCACAATCTTTAAACAGAAATGCACCCTCCGGCATAAAGACCAAAGGATGCATGAAGAAAAACTTTGTCCTCCCGAATATTGAAAAAAGAGTTAACCCTCTACATTCTTATTGGAGAGTTTGTCTCTGCCGAAAGATACAAGGCTTCAATGACAGCTTGGACACATGAGCCCTGATGAGGTGTTATCCTCGGTTTCTCATTTCCTCTCACAGATTCTATGAAATTACTCATAAGTGCTGCCCTTTCATCCTTCTTCTCAATTTCTATCTGTTCTGTAATACCATCCCTATAGATTTCGAAAGGGAAGAGGGAAATAGAAGCATCGGTGCCGTATAGAATGATATTCTTTTCATTCTTGTCCTTCTGGTTAATGGAGAAAGAGGTCTCAATCTCAAGGCTTGTTCCATCCTTGAATGCGATAAAGCCGAAAAGACTATCTTCAACTGTATACTTTTCTCCGTCCCAGGGGCCGAAATCCCCATTTCCGCCCTTCTTCCCGATATCATCAGACATCGTGGCAGAGACATAGCTTATCTCAGGATACCCGAGAAGAGAGAGCGTCATATCGAGCATATGCACCCCGATATCCATCAAAGGTCCACCACCCTGAATATCTTTATTAGTGAAGACACCCCATCCCGGGATTCCTCTCCGACGGAGCCAGACAGCCTTTGAGTGTGTAATACGACCCAGCTCTTTTCTATATTCTTCTGCAGCTTCATATTCCGCAGAGAATCTATTCTGAAAGCCGTAATAGAGAATTTTCCCCTTTTCTTCAGCCTTCTTCTCCATCTCACGCGCTTCTTTGAGAGTAAGAGATGGTGGTTTTTCGCAGAAAACACTGCATCCACTCTCCAACGCCATCATCGTAAAAGGGTAATGGAACTTATTCGGCACACATATACTGACAACGTCGGGTTTGAGGGACGAAATCATCTTCTCAGCATCCGAGAATGCCGAAGGAATTCCAAACTCCTCTGCCGTCTTCCTTGCCGATTCATAATTTATATCCGAGATACCGACTATCTCAACATCCTCCTCTTTTCTATAAGAGGGAATATGGGCCGTCTTTGCTATATTCCCCGCTCCGATTATCGCTGCTTTAATCACAGTCACTCACCCCAGCATTCTCTCAGATATTTCTCCGCTTCAGCATAAGCCAGATTAGGATTCTCCGCCCTGATTCTGCATTCCACGACAATCGCTTTGTCATATCCGATTTTCTTCAATGTATCAAAATGCTTTTTGAAATCTATTGCTCCAGTCCCCGGCTGATAGCGGTGATTCTCCGCAACATGGATATGACCTATGTAATCCTTATAGCTCGTAAGTGTGAGTGTCATATCGTCTTCTTCTATCGACATATGATAAAAGTCAAATGTCATTTTTACATTCGTAAACTTTCCCTCATCTATGATGGATACAGCATCGGAAGCCGTATTGAGCATATGGTCCTGATATCTATTGAGAGGCTCGAGATAGAGATAGACCCCGTTATCGGAGGCAACTTTATCGAGCTTCGATAGAGAATCAAGAATTGCTGCTCTATCACCTTCCTTACTTCTCGGACTGACATGCGGTGGCAGGCGGTATGTAAACATACCCCAGGCAGCCGGAACAACAATACCAGTTGCGCCTATTTCGGGAAGCTTTCTGAGTATTTGAGAGATATCCTTTATGGAATTGAGTCTTCTCTCCTCGATGAAATCACCAATCCAGCCACGGTATCCACCGCATACAGAAGATACCCTGAGTCCAGTTTCGTCAATCGCCCTCTTTACTTCATCAAAGTCATTGAGGATGTAACTACCGTCGATTTCGAATGCATCAAAGCCCATATCCTTGACGCATTTGAACTTATCATTGAGTTTTTCAGGCATGAAGCCCTGATTCTGTGTTCCAAGTAACATTTCAATTCTCCTTTTCGAATGTAACGCCGAGTTTGATTGACTCTGCAGGACATTTATCAACATAGTGGCAGAACGCCTCAGCAGAAGAATTGAAATTGACTATAGGATATATTATATCGCTACAGTCAAGGTATCCCGACATCAGCATATCCCAGCAAACATCTTCAATACGGTGACGGTTCCATCTCGGGTAATCGGGGTTGGGTTCACTGCATGCCCTTGTGAATACAACCTTCGCATTATTAAAGTGTGCCTCCTCTCCAAGCCAAAGTCCTGCGGGAAACGGCTTGGCAAATGCACCGTAGCTGATTGTTCCGCCGTATGCAAGACCCTTGAATGCAGCCTGCAGTGCATACATGCTGCCACTTGATTCGAAGATAACATCAGCGCCTCTCTTATCTGTAAGCTCCTTGATTTTCATTCCTGCGTCAACCTTTGTTGAATCGAATGCTGCTATAGCGCCGAGCTTCAAGGCAACATCTCTTCTTCTCCCAATCGGGTCGAAAGCAATGACCCTGGCCCCCAGTTTGGAAGCAATCTGCACTCCGATGAGACCAATTGCTCCAAGGCCGAAAACTGCTACGTTGTCGCCGGGGCGAACATTGCCGTCTCTGATTGCGCCGAGAGCGAACTGCGCGGGATCGTAGCAGACTGCGTTGAGAGCAGAATCAGTCTCCTTCATCTTTCTGAGTTTATAATTGTTTACAGCCTTTACTATCTCGGTCTCCTTAATCGGGCCGTATGAACAGACACGGTCTCCAACCTTGAATTGAGTCACATCCTTTCCACACTCGATGATATGGCCGACAAACATATTGCCGAGCGGCATATCGCCATAAATGACCCCTCTCGGTTCATCCTTTCCCCTCTCCATGAACACCTGCCATTCAGGATCGAATTTACCGTCGATGAACGGAGTCTTTCCTGCAAAGTCAGCCATCTCCGTTCCATGTTTGGGGGAAGCAAAGTCAACTTTAACCCTCACTTCGTCAGGATTGATTACTCTGTCTTCATAATCTTTGAGAACCGCCACATGGGGCTCTGTGCAAACCAACTTTTTCATTCCTTATATTCTCCTTTCTCCTCTTCTATCCATAGGCTCTCATACGGCTCCATGGTGAATAGAGAGTTAAATTTCCTTCCGCTTATGAGGTCCTTTCCCCATATACCTTTTTCCGCGAATTCCACCCTTGAAGATGAGACATTGACAAGAACAGTCACACTCTTCATCTTTCCCTTTCTTCTTATTGCAAAAACCCTGTCACCTTCGTCGAGTATTTCCTGTGTGGCATACGGACTGAATGCATCACATTTCTTTCTTTTTTCAAGCATGTTCTTCAATGATGATAAGACAATACTTCTTGTCGATAATTCGTCGTCAAGCTCTTCAGTTAATTCTGAGTATTGCAGCTTTTCCCTATTGATTCTTCTCGGTATGCCGGAGGCAGTCATTCCTTTTATATCGTTTCTGGAGCCCAGAAGCGAATGGTAGTAGATACCCGGTACACCCTGAAGGGAGAGAAGTATCGTCATTGAGGAGAGGAACTTCTTCCTCAGCATTTCATCCGTATCATCTTTGCACTTGAGGGAATCGAGGTACATTATATTAAGTTCATACGGGCTCTGCGTTCCATCTCCGTTGTTCTTATACGAGACCTTTCCCCCGTTACTCAGGCATGACTCGACAAGATAGTTTATCTCACTCTCCGTCAATATTCCGTCGGCAGGCCTAAGTCCTACCCCATCATGAGAGGAAAGAAAATTGAAGTATGTCGCTTTACCCTCAGGCTTATAAAGAGTTTTAAGCCAGGAGGAGAGTCTTGTGCAATTTCCTGAAAGAAGAGTAAACATTACAAGAGGAGGAAGTGGAAATTGGTAAACCATCATGGCCTCGTCCCCGGACCCGAAATAACTGACATTATCTTTCTGTGGAACATTAGTCTCCGTGATAAGCATCACGCCGGGAGCATAGTCCTCGAGTAGTATTCTTATGAGCTTGATTATCTCATGGCACTCGGGGAGGTGCATACATGTTGTCCCCACCTCTTTCCAAATGAAGCCGATAGCATCAAGGCGGATGAATCTTGCGCCGTGCGAAGCATAACCAAGGACAGACATTATTACATCCACAAGAAGTTCCGGACACCTGTAATTGAGGTCAACTTGGTCACTGCTGAATGTCGTCCAGAGATATTTCTCCCCTTCCTTTGTCTCGAATTTAGTAAGGAGAGGAAGAACCCTGGGTCTTGTCACAGAACTGTAATCTGCATCCGGGTCAGCTGTAATAAAATAATCGGTGTAAGGTTTCTCACATTCCAGATATTTCTTGAACCACATGCTCGATTGAGAGACATGGTTTGCAACACTGTCTATCATGAGGCCATAGCGTGATGAGATTCTATCTATGTCTTCCCAATCTCCGAATTCCGGATTGACAGTGCCGTAGTCGACAATCGAAAATCCATCGTCCGATGTATAGGGGAAAAACGGAAGGATATGCACGGTGTCGATACTTTCCCCGACATACTTTTCAAGAAACCTGCCAAGCGTTACAAGAGGTTTTTCTCCTTCCATTTTCACGGAGTCGGCATATACAATAAGTATACTGTCCTTCTCGCTGAGACCATTCTTCGCCTTTAAGGGTTGAAAAAAAGCGAGTTTATTTTCAAGAAGAGAAAGAGCACTTTCCACAACCGCGGGATCCTTATAGATAAGTTCAAGCTTTTCTCTGACCAATTCTTTTCTCATATTCCTTCCTTTGTATAGAGATATCTGTTGTTATTGAATTCAAATTTTTCTGCATTGAAGTTCTCATACGCATTCTCTCTGCTGGAGAATATAGAGCCCTCCACAGTAACACATCCAATCACCTTCTCGTCACAAAACCCTTCAGCAACCGCAGCAACTGCCCCGCTTCCTCTTCTACCGTAACGGGGGACGAACCCGGTGTTGATGAAAAAAGAGTCTCTGACGGTTACACAAGAGGGATTGACTCCTTCGCAGTGTGTATGCCACTCCGCGCCGATTAAAACTGCGGAGTTCATAATGTTTTCATATGTATTTCTCTCAATCAAAGCTCTCTCCGCCCTGACCATATTTGCCGCTCCTGCTATGTTTTTAAATACCGAATCGCTGATATGGTACTCATCAACATTCAAACAATCGGGAACGAGAGTATCACCAACATTGATTGATGACGGGATTGTATCTAACGTTATTGAATAGGTGTTGTATCTATTGCTCTTTCCACTGACAGCCTTTGCTGCGCCGTAAGCTCTTTCCCCTTTTGTTTCACGAAACTCGGAAGAGAGAATCTCCCATGCCTTTATCTGAGCCCTTCCTTTCTTTTTCGGTCCATAAAATGTGACGAAAGTTTTCTCCTTCAGCGGAGTCGGAGCATATTTCAACTCAGCAGTCACCGTATTATCTGAGAAATCTTTTATAACCATATAATTCGTAGTAACATTCTGCCCATCCATTCTCGTTCCTTCAAAATGTGAGGATGTTACACTTACATTTCCCGAGCACCTGAAAATTTTCCAGCCGTCACGTGATACACTCTGGTAGCCTTCCCTCGGTTTAATCACTACATGGTCTGCATCAATATTCTCCACACTCTCTGTAAGAATTCCGAATCCGGATGCATCAAAAACTCTTATGTTATTGAGAGTCAGGTTCCTCATATTGCCGATATAGATAAGAAAGTCCGTAAGTCCTGAAAGATGCCAGGAAAGATTGTCGGCTATAGCAACTTTACCCGCAATTTCCTTATCTTCAAGCACGAATAATCCGTCGTCTCTCTTCTTCATTGTTTTATCAAGACCGAAACCGATTGTAAGGGAAGGACCCGTCAATGCCCCGTTACAAAAGCGGTTCATACAATAACAGGGAAGAACAGACGGATAATCATTGTGTCCGGGCTTGATGAGGATTTTATCTTCCTCCTTTCCTGTTACAGTGCCGAAGAAAGTCGTGGGACTATCAAAACCAAAGGAAAGATTTTCAATTCTCAAGCCGTCACACTCCTCACACCAGAGCACAGATGGCTTCAAAGTCTGTGCCATGCCGTCATTATGAGCAAGAAGCACTGTCTCTCCTCTTTCACTTCCCTTGAGAGTAAAGTTCTTTCTACCTTTGATGAAAATATAAGCTTCCTTCTCCTCGACATCTCCGCATCCGTCGTCGTGTGAGATTGCTTTTGTCCTGAAAGATAGTGTCTTTTTGAGAGTAAGCTCTCCTGGGGGAAGAATGACTGTTACATCATCCATTCCTTCGGAGAAAGACAAAATTTCAAGTAGTTCATCTTCCGAGAGTGAGGAGAGTGTATAGGTCATAAGAGCTCCCCGTTTCTAATAAATACAAGTTTCCCTATTTCCGAAAGAAGTGCTCGCCCGATTCTCTCATATCCTTTCTTATTCGGGTGGACAAGGTCTTCAAGAAATTCTTCTCTATTGCCCTTATGAATCTGTATAAGAGAATTCATCTCAACATAGTTGATGCCGAGGAGAAGGCACTCTTTTTTTAGAGTATCTCTATAATCCGAAAGCGTAAATCCGATTTTGTTCCCGCTTTCGAAAGCACTAACCCTCTCACTTTTCCCGTCAGGAGCTTCATAGCGGTACAAGGGACCGCACCAGAGGATTAGGGCAAAGGGATTACGCTCTCTGATAATTTCAATTGCCACTCTTATCGAATAGGCGAATTCATCCATTGCGCTTCCCCAATACCAATCGTTGGTACCATGCCAGACAAGTACAACGTCGTAGTTTCTATCATCATATTTCTTCAATTGACTGAGCATTGATGATGGCGTATTACGGCAGAGTCCCGATGAGCCCACAGCTCTGTTTGTCACACTTATACCTTTCTTTTCAAATAGTGGATAATAAGCACCCTCTCCGTGGTTACCGTTAGAGAGGCTGTCTCCATATACAAGCAATTTAATCATTGTCTAAATCTCTACTCTCTTATTTCCATTAACGGAAATCCTCTTCATATTCCCGTCAATATTGAGGAGAAAATCGAAGTCATATCCACTTTGAACGGTGATGACGACCTTTCCATCCACAATGGACGCATCAAATGAGGCCGTTTTGTCCTTCCACCAATAGTTTGTGCATCCGATACTTCCCTTTTTAAGCGCCTCTTTCTTGAGGTACCAGACAAGCCCATCATTCCCTGATTCAAGTCCCACACCATAACGTATGAAGAAAAGTATGGGGGCCATACCCGACCAGCCGACCATATCGGGATGATCCGAGTAGCCTTTTGTGAGGTTATCTGCAGGGTAGTTCTCCCATATCGTTCCGGTCGATTTGAACACATTCGTGACGGCATCAAGGTCATTGAGAGCTATTGCCTCCGCCTGCTCTCTATACCCTCTTTCAGAAAGGCCCATGACAACCATCGTATTAATCGGTGCCCACACGGAGCCCCGCCAATAATTGCCGTTAGGATCATAATTCTCCTCATCGGCTGCAAGGACGGGGACACGGTGGATGCGGTTGAATGATTCAGGGTCATCAAGCCATGAAGAAAGCCTTTTCAACTGCTTTTCATCTGCAACACGGGAAATAATCGTCCAGAATGCAGCTGCAGTCTTGATTGGAATTCTATTCATATTCCTATCCAGGTCATAATAGAATCCGGTTCTTTCATCCCACATATATCTGTTTATGGCTTCTTTCGTCTCATTGCTTTCAAAGAGGAGTGCTCTCCTCCTCTCATTCTTTTGCTGAATATCGAATCCATGTGCTTCAAGTTCATCAATAATCAAAAGAAGAGTGTGAGCAAAGAAGACCATCTCGGAAGAGGTATCTACAGCAAGAAACAGTTCTTTGTTTCGTGTGGAGTTATCCATGCTAGCCCAATCAGTTACATACAACCCCGATGTATGCCTGATATGATAGTGGAGCGCCCTGTAATATTGATAAAGAGGCTCGAAGACCTCCCTCAGTCTTCTGATATCACCTGTCTGGCGATAGCTCACCCACTCTGCAAAGAAGAGAATGGGATGATTGAGATTGTCGAGTGTCAAATATGGGTTTCTTTCAGGAACATGTCCGAGGTCCGGCTTATAGAAGTCCCCGTAGTCAAGACTCTCGCACTCCCAGAGGCCCCTGTATTTATAGTTCTTGTGAAAATATGAATAGAGTGGCTTATTATAGGCGTTGACCCATAAAAGCACATCCTTGCCCGTATCCCTTACAATCTCTCGCGGGATTTCACCGTCGTCGAACTGTTTTGCGTAGAAATTGTCCAAAGAGCAGATTCCTGGAATATAGGGATGGAAAAGAGAGCAGAACATCGTCATAAAGGACGTATCCCAGAGGAAAATATCGGCATTGAATGCCGCATCGACGAATGCACTTACAAAGCCACTGCCCTCTTTCGGCTCATGGATATTTCTGTAGAGCACCTTCACCGCATAGTCATAGCACTCCCTCCACTCTGGATGGGAAGACACATAAGGAGCCGGAAGGAAGTTTATTACCTCGTCATATGACGGAATATGCTTTTTGTCATACTCCTTCTTGGAATAGTACATTCCCCTCTCAAGTTTATCGAGAAATGAATAGTCTCTTTTCATATCTTCCTCAACAGATTCTATTCTCCGTATCCTTATCGAAGAATCCCACCTTAAGTGGTTCCACTTTCAGCTCCACCCTCTGACCACGGGAAAGATTCTCATAGTCAGATGTCATAATCTTCACGTGGTTCCCCCCAACATCGACAATGACGATGGCATGGGATCCCTGCTGCTCGATAAAAAGAACAGTGGCACGCGCAAAAATTTCGTTTGCGGATGAGCCGAACTGGAAGAACTCCGGTCTAACACCGACATCAACCTTCTTTCCGATGTATTTGGAAAGACTCTCATTGAAAACAGAGGGTACAGTGTATGAGATAACGTCAGACTTAACCTTAAGCCCGTCCACGGCCTTTACAACTTCTCCCGAGAAGAAGTTTGTAGGAGGTGTTCCGATAAAGCCTGCAACAAACTTAGTGGCACTCTTGTGGTATACTTCATCAGGCGTTCCCACCTGCTCGATTTTACCCCTGTTCATAATGTAGATGCGATCTGCAAGACTCATCGCCTCGCTCTGGTCATGAGTGACGAATATACTTGTCGTATTCATCCTCGTGTGAATATCCTTGAGGTCCGTTCTCATACTGACACGTAGTTTTGCGTCCAGGTTCGATAATGGTTCATCCATTAAAAAGAGCGTCGGATTAACGACAATCGCCCTCGAGACGGCAACACGCTGTCTCTGACCTCCGGACATGGCAGCAGGATACCTGTCGAGAAGTGTTTCTATCTGTGTAACACGAGCTGCTTCGAGGACCCTCGTCTTTATTTCACTCTTCGGAACCTTCTTAAGCTTCAAAGGATAGGCAATATTGTCATAAACCGTCATATGGGGCCAGACTGCATAGCTCTGGAAAATCATCGATACACCTCTCTCGCGCGGGGCCAGATTGATGATGGATTTACCATCGAGGAGAATATCTCCTCCGGAAACATCCTCGAGACCTGCAATCATTCTCAAAGTCGTCGTCTTTCCACACCCGGAAGGTCCGAGGAAGACAGCAAACTCCCCTTTATTTATGTGCATATCCATATGATCCACCACAAGTGGACCGCTTTTTGAATAACGTTTTTCAAGATTTACTATGTCAAGATAGCTCATTTTCTCCTCCGTCAAAGTTTCACTCCGCCCCACATCTGAGAGATGTATCTGCGGATGATGAATGTAAATACAAGAGCCGGCAGAATCAGTATTATGCTTCCCGCAGCCGCATACTGGATGCCGCTCGACGTGCTGCCGATAGCTTTATATACAACAAGCGCAAGGGTCTGGTTCTTGTTTGTAAGAATCAATGCCGATATCGTATCATTCCAGGCTGTAAGGAAGCTGTACATACTGGACGCCGCCATTGCGGGGAAAGCAAGGGGAAGCGTGATGTTCTTGAATGTCTGGAAACTGTTTGCCCCGAAGATAAGTGATGCCTCCTCCATCTCCCTGCTGATTCCCACAAAGATTGATGATGTAATCCAACTCGTGAGGGCGATATTCGGAACTGAATAAATCAACGCCAGTCCGATCATCGTATCGAAAAGTCCCATTTTGATAAGCAGAACGGCCATCGATACGGATATGCCGACTGTCGGGAACATCCTGACTATTAAAAGTGCAACATTTATCTCGTCTCTTCCCTTGAAATTGTAACGAGCTATTGCATATCCTCCGAGAGATCCGAACACAAGCGATATGATTATCGTGTATATCGAGACGATGATACTGTTCTTCAATCCACTTGCGGCATTCGGCACGACCTTGAAGAACTGTTTGAAGTTATTGAAGAAAGTCTTTTTATAGGTGAACTCCATCGCACCCTTCTCCCTCGTCACTTCCCAATCCTCCAGAAGCTTCTCTCCCGATATCTCGATACCATATTGCCGTCTGAAATGGTTCTCAAAGTTCGAGGCCTTAGCGCTCGTTAATATGGACTCATATCCGTCACCCTTCCCGTAGTCATATAAAAGTTCGTACTTTCCGCCTTCCTCCGGAACTATCTTAACGGTAACGGAAGTTGAAGGGAAAATCGCCTTCGGAAAGGAATTTACTTCTATTGAATTGGAGAATGCAACTGTAACAAAGAAGAGAAGAGGTATTATGACTATAAGGCACATGAAGGCCACAGTGAGGGCGACAAGTGTCTTCTCAACTACATTCATTTTATTCATAGACTACTTCTCCTTTTATCCCTTCCCGTGATTCTGAGATAGAATACCGTTGCAATAAGAACAACCACTGTCGTGAAGAACGAGTATGTGTATGCAAGCTTGCTACTTGCATTGAGTCCCGGAACTTCTTCAATATAGAAAGCAATCCTTTCAACCAGGAACGGAGCCTTTCCATAACCGAGAACCATGACAGATATTGACCATACCTGTATTGCAGCTATCATCCTCGTGATGACGGACGTTGTGATTGAAGGTTTAAGGGCCGGGATTGTGATATCACGGAATATCTGGAGTTTCGTTGCACCGAATAAGTATGCAGCCTCTTTCTGATCTTTCTGAAGACCTTGAAGTCCTGCGATGAGTATGACCATTACAGAAGGTGTTACCGTCCAGGCATCGATTAGGATAAGAATCCCTACCGCCTTGATTCCCTCCGCATTCATATATACAAACCCTTTGTCGACAAGGTTGAGATTTACAAGTATGGTGTTAAGCCAGCCGTCACTCATCAATGCTGTTTTCCAGAGTATGGCCGTTGCGGTAGGAGTAATTGCCATCGGAATCATCGAGATGAACATACATGCCTTATTTCCGGGGAAACTGATATTGAGTACTACAGCAAGAAGCAATGCAATAAGATATTCAAGTATAACTGACACAAAAGCAAAGAGAGCCGTATTAAGGACACTTTCTTTAAAGAGGTCGCTCTCTGCCATAAGAGTGAAATTACCGAATAAAGTAAAGTTTCCGTCAAAGTCTGTAAAGACCTCCTTTATGCTCGTAAGAACGGGAAGAAGCCAGAACACGGCATAATAGATGAAGACGGGGGCAAGAAGAAGATAAGGGACGGCCTTCTTAGGTATTCTTATCCTCTTTCTTGTTGAAAGAGTGTTATCCATATAAACCTCTATGGGGAATGTGGGGCCGGGGCCCCACCTGATAATTACTTTTTAAGGCTTTCAAGAGTTGCCTGTGCACTGTCAAGGAATTCATCCGAAGGACAAGCTCCAGTCTTCAGAATTTCATCGAATGTCGAACAGAAGAGAAGCTTTACAGCATTCCAATCTGTGTATTCGGTGGAAGGAACACCAGCAACTATTGCTGTCTTGAGAATGTTGATTCCTGCCTGCATGACGACATCTTCATCTGTTAGGACATCACCAACCTCAACAATCGGAGAGAGTGCGCCACCATAGTTGTAGCAGAATTCATAGTTGACCTCAGGATCTGCAATATACTTGATGAAAAGCTCTGCCAGATCATTGTGTTCTGCACCCTTCTGAATGCCATAGCACCAAGCGCCGGATGTAGAACCTGCACCTGCAGTTCCGTGTGGAGCTGCGCCGATAATGAAGGAGTTCGGAGCTGCATTATAAGCTGTTCCTGCCGGGGACATGTGGGAGAATGCAAGCCATGCGTCTCCCTTAGACATTGGTTCTGTCACTGCATTGTACTGGTTCTGCTCCGAATAGAATGCACCCTCTGCTGCAATTCTACCAAGTACAGTGAAGGCAGCCTTGGCAGCATCAGTATTGAATTCCGGGAAGGTTCCGCCGTAAGCGAGAGTCATACCGCCCATCGGATAGAGAAGCTGGGAGCCTGTAGAAGATGCCGGAAGCATCGTCTTACCCTCTCCTGTTCCTTTTTTGATTGCTATAGCCCAGTCAGCATACTCGTCCCAAGAGAGCCCGTCCACGACATCCTCTTCTGTAAGGCCTTCGGGAAGATACTCAAGAGCTTTCTTGTTTGCAATCAGGATATAGACATCGAATGAGTTTGGAACGAAATATCTCACACCGTCCTTGTTGGTGATGGAGTCGAACATTGTCGTATATGTAACACCGGTGGAATCAACAAGTGATGTGATATCTTCCATCCAGCCGCCATCAATATAAGGATTCATGTTTGCAGTGTCAGCAAAGATTATATCTGCTGTGATGTTACCCGTCTCCTGCTGTGTTCTTACCATCGTAATTGCATCAGCCTGTGTGACGAAGTCGACATTGACCTTTACACCGTACTTCTCTTCGAAGTTCTTGAAATAGACGTTGAGAAGATATTCCTTCTCTTCAATCTGTGGTGTACCGGAATACAGAACGTTGAGCTCTGTAGACATTTTCTTAGTCTCCGCAGCCTTTTCGGAAGAACCGCTGGCAAAGAGCGAAACTGCCATAAAGGCAATGAGAATAACAGAAATCAATCTTTTCATTTTTGATTTTCTCCTTTTTATTTTTTTGTATTATAATGAAATGATTATCTAGTAGATGATCGTATAACCAGTTTTGGTGATATACTTATCTCATCGGAAAGATGTCCAGAATCCGAGAACCGGAGTCTGTCAAGAAGATAACTTATCACCATATGTACTTCACTCTCGAGAAACTGGCTCATCGTCGTTATCCCCATAAGTTCTGCTATCGGAAGATTATCAAACCCGATTATTCCGACATCGTCCGGGACTCCCACCTTATGTTCAAGCATGTATCTGAAACCTCCGGCTGCCATTGCATCGCATGAATAGAAGATTGCATCGGGAGAGGAAGAAGTCATCAGCCTTTCCGTTGCTTCGTATCCACCTTCTGCAGAGAGTTTACCGTAGACAATCATATTCTCCTCAACAGGAAAGACACTCCTGAACCCCTGGATTCTGTCCATTACATGTTCGTCTGTCGGCTCCCATGCAACAACGGCAGGATTCTTGTATCCACGCGTCAGCAGGTATTGCGCGCACTCCTGCCCGCCCTTGAAATTATTTGTAAGTACAGAATACTCTCCCGGACACGAGGAATGGAAAAGCGCAACGGGAATTCCCATCTGGCTTAAAAACCGGCTTCCTTTTTCAGAGAGGGTTGAACTCGAGATAATCAAGGCGTCAACCTTCTTGAGATAATCCACATGTTCTCTGAAATACTCATATACATCCCTTCTCTTCTGGAGATTGAAGAGCATAAGCTGATAGTCAGTCTTCACGAGCTGTGTCTCAAGTGCGTCGATAAGAGAAGAAGTAAAGAGCGAAGAAGGATCCGAGAATGTAAGTCCGATTACCTTTCTTTGAGCTCTCTGCTGCTGTTTCGGAGCCCCTCCGTTAACCTCCAGATAATCAAACACAAGCTTCCTCGTTTCTTCCTTTACGAGTTCCGGATGATTCATGGCTCTTGAGATTGTCGCGGGGCACACCCCTATATCTTTCGACATTTCCCTGATTGATATCTTCTCTTTCATGGCTTGTACAATAGCATTGAAAAAACAAGAGCGCAAGAAAAATTTCAAACTTTTTGTGAAACGTTTCATAAACAATAACATTTTACGACATATAGAATTATTTTTAAAATATTTCATTTTTCTCTTGCAAACACAAAAATAGTGTGTACACTGTTAAAAACTGTAAGACGCTAATGTTATGAAAAACGTAAAGTTTTCTTCAATCCTCCTTGATGTGGGAGGGACAACAATTAAAAGTAATGCCGTTGTAGACGGCTTAACTATTCTCCCCCAAATGATTGTTGTCCCTTCCATTTCTTCATTTCCAAAGGAAGAAATAATCTCAAATTTCTATAAGATTATCATAAGAACAAAAGAAGATGCTTTAATTGACAGGATAGACGGAATTTCATTCGGCTTTCCCGGACCTTTCGATTATGAGCGAGGTATTTCCTATATAAAAGATGTCGGTAAATATGATTCTTTATACAAAGCTTCTATAGAAAAAGAACTTAAGAAAATCGACAGCGAAGGAATTCTCGTTCATTCTTCCTTCATCTTCATGAATGATATTGAAGCTTTTTCCTACGGCGTCCTTGAAGAGTATGAAACCATGAAGAAAGGAAAAACTCTCTTTATTGCAATAGGAACCGGAACGGGCTCATCATTCAGCATAGATGGCAGGCTCAGAACAGAAGGAGAAGGAATACCGAAGAACGGCTGGATCTATTCCTTTCCATATAAAGGATCAATAGTCGACGACTATATATCTGCAAGAGGACTTGAGAATATAGCAGAAGAGATTATGGGGCGGCGGCTTGATGGAAGCTCTCTCTCGATTCTCGCTTCCTACGGCAACAAGGAAGCAGTAAAGGTGTATGAGAAATTCGGAAGCACAATCGGGGATGCCCTTCTTCCTGTTATAAAGACATTCAATCCCGAAAGAATCGTTTTCGGCGGCAACATAACTAAAGCGAATGAATTCTTCGCCGCGTCACTTAGAAGAGTTCTTGATACTCCCATATTCTTTGTGGAGGAAACCTCCTTCTACACATTCAAGGGGCTGGAAAGAGCTCAAAGGGAAAAATATGGAATATAACTATGATAAACACCCCCTAATAGACTGCAGAAAATACGGCAGTGTCATATCTGACAGTAGAGAAATCGTCTCTGAGCTCGAAAAGAAAGATAAACTTATCGTCGAGCTATACCCCGGAGTCGATAAGGAAAAGATACTTTCCCTCTTCTCCTCACTCCAATATGATACAGTCATCGACACCGAAGCTCTGAAGAAAGAGAACTCACTTCTTGTGAAAGAATTCGAAGAATATATAACTGATGACCGCGTCTTCGGTTATATGTGTCCCAGAGATATGGACTATGTCTTTGACAAGGAAAAACTCAATGAAGCTAAAAAGACTGCTTCTAAGGCAAAACGCCTTCTTGTCATAGGGACGGGAGCCTCACTTGTCACAACGGACGGCACCATTATCTATTGTGATATATCGCGCTGGGAAATAGAACTGAGTTACAGAAAAGGCTTATCAAACTGGCTTATAAATAATTCATCCTCACCAAGCCTGCAGAAATTCAAAATAGGCTATTTCATTGAATGGAGGATGGCTGATAAGTTGAAGATGTCAGTTTTTGAAAATATAGCATATTTTCTCGACACTCATTCAGAAATACCATTGATGATTGAAGGAGAGCGTATAAGAAATGCTTTAAAAAATATCCCCTCATCTCCATTCCGTCTTGAGCCTTATTTCGACCCCGGCGTATGGGGCGGACAGTGGATGAAGAAAAAGTTCAATCTCCCGGAAGATGAGAAGAACTATGCATGGTCCTTTGACGGAGTTCCCGAGGAGAATGCGATAAATCTCCTTTTTGAAGGAGGAGAGATTAAGCTTCCCGCAATCGATGCTGTCCTTTATACACCGGAGCGTCTACTCGGAAGCCGTGTCTACGGCCGTTATGGCGCAGAGTTTCCGATACGTTTCGACTTCCTCGACACAATCGGTGGAGGTAACCTCTCTCTTCAGGTTCACCCGATGACGAGCTACATACAGAAGAAATTCGGAATGCATTACACCCAGGACGAAAGTTATTACATACTCGATGCAGATGAGAATGCCTCTGTCTATCTCGGGGTGAAAACGGGAATAGATAAAGACGAGATGATTAAAGAGCTGGAAGAAGCTGAAAAAGGAAATAAACCCTTTCAAGCGGAGAAGTTCGTAAACAGAATAGAAGCAAAAAAACACGATCACTTTCTAATCCCGGCGGGAACTGTACACTGTTCAGGGAAAGGAACCATGGTTCTTGAAATAAGCTCGACTCCGTATATCTTCACATTTAAGCTCTGGGATTGGGGACGAGTAGGACTTGACGGCATTCCCCGTCCCGTCCATATCAAACACGGAAAGGAAAATATACAATTCAACCGTGACACAGAATTCGTGAAGAAGAATCTTGTAAACCATTTCTCAATTCTTGAAGAGTCGGAAGTTGCAAAAGTTGAACTAACGGGCCTCGACGTGAGAGAGCCCATTGAAACAAGACGGTATACGATAAATAGCATATATACTATTCACATGGCAGGCAGCGTGGAGATGCTTAACCTCGTCGACGGAAAGGCATGCATAGTCGAAAGTACAAGAAACTCATTCGAGCCCTTCGTTGTTCATTATGCTGAAACTTTCATTATTCCGGCAGAGGTTGGAGAATATACTGTAAGAGTAATAGAAGGCCCGGTTGTACTTATCCAGGCAAGGATAAGATAGAGGGAAACATAAGGAAGAGAAATGAAGAAAGTAGTCCTGATTCCAGATTCATTCAAAGGGACAATGTCGTCAGCAGAAATTTGTTCGATAATGAAAAAGGCCGTGCTCAAGCATTGCCAGAAGTGTGAAGTAATATCAATCCCCGTTGCCGACGGAGGCGAGGGTTCTGTCGATGCATTTCTAGAAGCAGTTGGTGGAGAGAAGATATTCAAGGAGGTAACCGGCCCTTATTTCGGTAAGAAGGTCATGGGTTATTACGCCATTCTTCCCGACAATACTGCAGTTATCGAAATGGCGGCGGCCGCAGCACTTCCAATGGTCGGAGAGGATAAAAACCCATCTTTAACAACAACTTACGGTGTCGGGGAACTAATCCTGGATGCACTTGCGCACAACATAAATAGAATAATCCTCGGACTCGGAGGGAGTGCGACAAATGATGCGGCATGCGGTCTTGCTTCTGCTCTCGGAGTTTTATTCCTTGACGAGAGGGCGAATAAGTTCATACCTGTCGGGAATACCCTTGATAAAGTATCTAAAATAGACCTTTCCAACGTTGACAAACGGCTGGAGAAAATCACCATCACTACAATGTGCGATATAGATAACCCCTTCTACGGCCCGGAAGGAGCCGCTGTCATATACGGCCCGCAGAAGGGAGCTGACGAGAAGATGGTAAAAGAACTTGATGAGAAGATGAAAAAACTATCTTTGGTCATCAGGAGAGACTGCGGTGTTGATGTACAGGCAATTCCGGGCTCCGGAGCTGCAGGAGGTATGGGTGGCGGCATGGCGGCATATTTCAAGTCTAATCTCCAGATGGGCATTGAAACAGTACTTGATACAACACATTTCTCATCCCTCATCAATGGGGCGGATTGTATTTACACAGGAGAAGGAAGAATTGACGGGCAGTCACTAAGGGGTAAGGTCGTCATCGGAGTTGCCAGAGAAGCGAAGAAAAAGAATGTCCGGGTTATCGCATTTGTCGGTGATATAGGAGATGATATAGAGAAGGCATATGACGAAGGTGTCACCGCAATATTCTCCATCAACAGGGTTGCACTCCCTTACAAGGAACAGAAGAAAAGAGCAAAAGATGACCTTTATCTTACTGTCGACAATCTCCTGAGATATGAGAAATCCATTTCAGGATAAGGAATGTCAAGCAAGATAAGAATATTGCCTTCAATCCAGAAACCAGTACAACGCTGATTCACGACTGCAACAATACTATTACTCCCAATTTTCGCATCACCAACACGCCTCCCAGTGATAGCTGAGATGGCAGAGATACTCATCCTACGATAATTCACTGTAATGGATGAAAGCAGATTGTTAGAATCATTTCTCTTTAGTGAAATCACCTGTTGCTTATCCTTCTCCCTATGATTCGGAATATTCTTGGGGTCCTTCTTGTTACCCCGAACTTCATGTCGAATGCTCAACATGTTCCCTTCATGAATGACTTATCAACAATTTTTGTTTCTTCAAAAATAAAGCGCACCTTCCGGTATGAGGCCAGAAGGTGCTGGGAATAATAAAAAGTATATTTGTACTGCCTATAGGGGGAGGCAGGGAACACCTTCTTATATCTTTGATAGTTAGTTTCTGTCTTTACTATTAAAGAAGCAGAAAGATAATTCAAAGGTTATTCAGTAGCCTTTTTAGATACCGTATAGATTTTTTTCGAATCCTTTGTTTCAGATGTAACTTCATATCCTTCAGCAAGGTAACTCGCACTATCGTCGGTCTTCGGGGCACCTGGGTCGAAATCAACAAAGCTTCCACCACTAACAAGGATTTCTCCTTCTGATCCGTTCATCTTATTTAGTGTCCAATAGCGATTACTATAAAGAACTTTACTACTGAATGTGCCTCCTTTAATGTAAGCTTTACAAGTCTCGTCAGTACTTACTACTCCATTTATTTTTCTTCCAATCTGGAGAACGCCCATACAACCATAATGTTCTCCATCTTCAATAGTTAGCGTAGCATTATCTTTAACGCTAAATATGTATCCACTAACTTTATTACTAGCATTTTCGTAGTAGTTGCCTGTAAATGTAGTTTTACCATTACCACTTACTGTCAGATTTCCAGTTCCTTCTACTATAATTTCACCTGCACTATTTGTTCCATTATCAAGAGATATAGTCTTTCCATTCATATCAAGAACAATTGTCTTTGTGACTGTGATTATCTCTGTCAGTGCTATATCATTAGCCAGAACAATTGTATTAACGCCATCAGCTTTAATAGCAGCCTGGAAAGATGCTGTATCTACAACAGCTTTTGCATCTGTAATTTCCTTTTCACGATTACATACGCCACAGATTTGGACTACCTTTCCATCCTTTACTGTATTACCACCAAAGATATGTGCAGCCTCTTCGGTTTTCTCTCCGCAAGAGCATTCTTTCCAGTGGTTTGTAGCATCACTCTGCCAATCGCCATATGAATGTTCATGCTTTGGATCATCACACGATACAAATACTGCTGTTACGGCTATTGCCATAAGAATAATTGCTAGTACTTTCTTCATTTTGTTTCCCCTTAATTTTGATATTTAAATTCCCTCTCTCCTTTATGCCTGGAAAGAGAAAAGAATTTACTGGATTTGAGACGTAAAAAAGACCACAAGACAACA
>CAVJEL010000029.1:0-20060 GCA_963648635.1 Ruminococcus intestinalis | reverse complement strand
TTTTCTTAAGGAGAATGGCCTCGAGTTCATCTGGGTATATTCTATGTCTATCGCGTCTTGTTACTAACATAATTTATTGTAGCATCTATAGTTGAATAAGGCTAGCCTTAAGGTGTTGATTTTGCTATTATTTTCTTAAATCGGGCTTACATTCCCGGAGTAAACTCAGGGGTTTTACGCCCTGGGATAAACATCTGATTGATTTTTATGAGAATAATGCTGGCTACAGGAAGATTAGCGAACGTATTTCAGTAGTTGACGGCCACAAGTATTTGCAATATTTCAAGTTTATTTAATTTAATTGATATTTAATGATGTTTTGTCTTAAGGCATGTTCAAACCGTACTTGAAGATAATGTCAGGGCCGTCGGTGTGACAGCCCCGATTCTATCGAAGAATTCATTTCACTCCAATGTTTACCCTGGTCGAAACAGGTATTACACCATCATCAACAGTGAAAACTATTGTGTATTGACCTTCAACTGCATTCTTCCATGTCAATGTATGTGTATTTGAATCGAAAACAGCACCCTCGGGGAGACCTGACGCCGAATAGATAAGTGAGTCGTCAGCTTTTTGGCTGTCCTTGATGCCGTCAGTCTCACTTGCAGGGTTTCTTGCAGAGACTGTCAAAGTGAGTTCTTCGCCTCTTTCTATCTCAACATCTTCAATAGTTTCAAAGAATGGACGATATACAGTGACAGGAAGCGAATATTCTTTTCCATTGTAAATCCACTTGTTGCTGCCGTAGCTGTATCCACTGTTTATGTCGGCAACGGTTGGGTAAGGATAGAGGGAATCCGATGGAGTTCCGCTCTCAGGAGCATCAACAGTCCAGAAGAGAACATCGGAGATATCAACACCGGAAATATCTGTGTTCGTCGTTGATATATACGGGTAATCCGGAACATATTCAAAACCGGTGCTTCTCTTATAGTTGTTGCTTACAAGAGCAACCTTCTTTACCCCATCTTCAGTTTCGGCATTAAAATTTTTGAATGTAACACCGTGAGCGTCGTCGAGAACAACCGCATGTCTTTCATCAGCCACCATATAGCTGAGTGAGACGTTCTCGAGTATGAGATTCTCAATGTGGCGTGCATAGATGCCGTATGAAGGAAGGATACCAAAGTTCGTAGGTTCCGGGTACTGCTCCGCCATCTCCGGGACGTTGTACGGATCGTCCACCCAGCTTGATGTCTCTTTATCCCAGTCAACTCTCGAGAGAAGAGCTGAATTCTTTGTAAAGAAAGTATTAACAAGCCAAGGAAGAGTCTGAGTCTGAGGAGCTGTCATGTATTGTGTGTAGTTCCATTTCGTTGTAAGCTGCTGCTCTTCAACTGCATCAATCATCCTTATTCCGCCACGATATTCAACACTTACATCCTTGAGAATGACATTCTTTATCTTGGAATCAACAAGACCTGCAAATGTTATCGGGTAGCGCGGGTCTGCATTCTTGACTGTAAGATTCAGTATCGCAATGTTGTACGCAGAAGCAATACCCGAATAGCCCACCGCATCACCATAATATGCTGTTTCCTCTTCTGTTATCTCACTATCATAGTCTGTTGTGTATTTTCCGTCCTCCCACTTCAGAAGGTAGTATTTACCATCTTCCTCAACAAAGTTGGCTGAGTTTATCTTCAGAGGATCAATACTGTCGACAACTTGGACTTTCACTCCATTGGACATCTCCGCACCGTCACGATTGTAGTTGTATGCAGGAAAGTATGCTAAAGCAGGGTACTCTGTATACTCGTATACGCTATCAGTGCTGTTTTCAGGAAGTATCCAGCCGGTATTGGTGAGACGCACATTATTACTCTGAGAAAGTGAATCGTCTGTGGTATTTCCCGTCACAGGATATCTTCCTCTGTTTCCGATTCTGATGAATACAGGAGAAGATGATACATCTTCCATTGTACAGTTGACAAAGAGAATGTCATGTACATCCGAACCGTCGACGGCTTCAATCGCAAGACCTCTTGAGCGTTCAAACTTCACGTTGTCAATGGTCACAGTGTTATAACCGCATGTTGATTCCGTTCCGAACTTGACTCTCGCTGTAGGCCCGTCCTGGTCGGTTGCTACCTGCTTATCTGTTGTATAGGTTCCTGCAAGCACCGATCCTGCATCATAACCGCTGACAGTACAATTTCTCACTATACAGTTATACACCGGCATGAAAATACCGGCGCCGTAGGATGCCTTGAAGACTATAGCATCGTCTGTCAAGGAGTTGAAGTGCGAATTTATTATCGTCACGTTCTGTGAGCAGTCGATGTCGAACGCATCTCTATTTGTATCAACTGTAATCGAGTCGACAAGCATGTTGTCGCATCCCTCTGTGATGATGGCAAAGTGACCGCAGTTAAGCATATTTATGCCTTCTATTACGATATTTTCACATCTTACAAGAGAAATCCCCTTGTTCCCATACCATGTTGATACCTGACCACTGCGCTCCTTCGGATTTGACGGATCCCAGCCGCTGAGTACCTGATCTAGCGTTCCTTCATCATTGAGCTGACTGCCGTCGAATATGCCATCGCCGTATATCATAATATTCTTACTGTCCACACCATAGAGAAGGCTGTTTGCAAAATAAGTATGACCGTTGTCCTGGAGACCTGCGTAGATGTTGACTTCCGGTTGCATATAGTTACCCGGTGTCCCGTCTTCATTGAAATCTTCAGCTTCCGTACTTATCGTTCCATCTCTGTTGTACAGTCTTGTCTTTGCGGCCTGAACGACTGCGCCCTTCTCAAGCTTTATGTTGACGTTATCCATAAGGACTATTGTGTATACACGGAATGTTCCCTCCGGAATAACCAATGTACCTCCTCCGCCTTTTGAAAGCTCCTCGATTGCCCTGTTGATTATCTCTGTGTTCTCTACGGCATAGGTATCATCGTCCCCGTTCTTACGACTTTCAAGGGAGACGGCACCACACTCTCTGATATCGAGAAGTCTACCTTCCTTCATCAATGCCTTTTTCGTTACCGTTGCTCCTGTTGCAACAAGAATTCCCATATACTCGTTTTTACCTTCAAGATTTACATATGTCTCTTCCTTTGCAGGTCTTGAAAAAAGAGACGCTGCAATAAGAATAAGAGACAACAGAATAATGAGTTTCTTCATCCTATTTCTCCTTCAACGAAGATTCTAGGAGCCGTATAATGCTTTTGCAAATTAAATAAACTTTACATGACGAAATTCGATTTTACTCAAAAAGAAAAGTTCTCGTAGTGAATTATTCTGTTTGTATTGATTTATACATCATGCATTATTCCATGATTATTCCACTGTTTTGTTACAGATTAGACCTTTCTATGGTAATTTCTTAAATAAGAAAGAAAAAGCGTTGAGAAATTTAATGTTTCCCGTTTAGTTCCCCGAGTATCCTCTCCTGCTCGATAAGCATGGGCTCTGTTGCAAAATCATTTGTCTTATGATCCATGCCTCTGAGGTGGAGGACTCCGTGGAGAAGGAGTCTCTCGAGCTCTTCGTTATAATCAACACCAAGATCGTCTGCATTCCTCTTCATGCTGTCGATAGATATGAAGATGTCACCGAGTTCTTCATCTGCGGACGGAAAGAAATCGTCGCCGTCGGCAAGGCGGAACGAGAGAATGTCAGTCGGCGCGTCAATATCTCGATATTCTTTATTGAGTGCTTGAATTTCGTCGTTGGTAACAAAGGTTACGGAGAAATCCCTTTCCTCCCCTAAGTATTTCAAAATACGGTCGAGTTTATTCTCTGCATATTCACGCATTTCAAAGTCTTCCGGTTCAAGCTGGTACATACATCACTCCTTGTCGTCTTTGTCGTAGCTGATTCTATGGTGGTCACGTCCGATGAGTGTCGGGATGAACGAAGCCTTGATGAGCTTGAGGTCATTCATCGTGAGGCCCGAGTTATCGAGCTGGCCGTGGGCAATCTTTTCAATTACTATCGTGTTGATGAATTTCTCGTACTTCTGATGGTTCGGCTTCTTGATTGTCCTTGTTGCAGCCTCGACACAGTCTGCAATCATGACGATTGCACTCTCCTTACTTGAAGGAGGATTGCCGTCATACATGAAATCTTCCTTGGCAACGGTATTGTTCTCGCCGGCGTTTTTAACAGCCTCGTTATAGAAGTATCTGATAATGTCGTTGCCATGGTGTTCAGCGATTATGTCCAGTACTTCCTGAGGGAGTCCTATCTCCTTACCCTTTTCAGTACCGAGTCTTACGTGGGACTTAATGATTGACGAGGAGAGCTGATTCGATATCGTATCATGGGCATTCTTATCAGCCTGGTTTTCGACAAAGTATTCGGGATGGACCATCTTTCCTATATCGTGGTATCTTGCGCCGACAAGGGTGAGTTCGGCATTACATCCGACGGCCTTAGCTGCGTTGTAAGCGAGGTCGGCAACTGTTTTTACATGGTTGTATGTTCCCTGAGCAACAATCGAGAGCTGTGTCAGCGTTGCGTTATCTGTATACGCAAGTTCAATCAATCTCTCCTTTGTCGGTATATTGAATGCCTTCTCGAGAATCGGCATGACAATTGAATATAGGATAAATGAGAAGATGACATTCAATATAATTCCGGAAATGAGGAAAAGCGATGTATATAGTCCCGATGAATTGAGAAGTGTAAGGAACAATGTTACAACAATCATGATTCCGCAGCACTTGAAGCATGTCGAGATAATATCGAAACGACCGTTGCAGTTATGAACGAAAGTTATGACGACAAGGCCCGATATTACGTAGTAAATAATGCTGAAAAATGATGCATTGGGCCAGAGAGTGTATAGCGCCCCAAGTGCAATTATGTTCGAAATCCCATACTTAATTGAGTTCGTCATCGCAACTCCTACCATTGCCACTACTAAAAACGGCAATAAGGAGTCAAATGCGGAATACCCGAGGTCGATAATTTTCCAGGCAAGGAAGAAACCGACGAGGAGCGAAAGAAGTATAATTGAGAGTGAAATTATCGTATATTGCGCTTTTCTATATTCATATGGAATAAGATTTATTGAATACAAAAACCAGGTATTGAGGATAAGAAATACAATGAGGAACCTCGGGAATGCCGATGTAAAGCTCATGGAGCTGACACGCTTAGAATTGAGAATATCTATTGTCGATATCGCATCCTCTGTCACGAGGGTATCGACCTTGAGGATGTAGTCGCCCTTTTCAACAGTCACTACAACAGGCTCGACGGAGTTACGTGCAGTCTCCCTCAGGGACTCTGTATATATCTCATCGTAGAAGATGTTGCTTTCCTTGACGGCATCAACAATGTCGGCGATTATCCTGACTTCCGTCGTATCGAGCTGGGGATACATCTTCACGATGTACTTATACGCCCTTCCCGATACGTCCCCCTCATCCGTCACATCCTCGACATCTCTTTCTTCACCTTTATATGTATAAGGTAATTCCTTAGACTCGTTTATATACATGGTGTCGTATCCCTGATTCACCATATACATTAAATCATCATGACTAAAAATGCCGTTTTGTACAAAGTAAGAAACAGTTTCTCTGAGAACAGAGGCATTCTCCTCTCGGTCATCCCCATTTCTCAAATGACCTAATAGTGACGATACATCATCTAGCGACTCATCATAAAATTCCGTCCCGTCGACAATATACGAGTAGATTTTCTCCGCTTTATTAATCATCCTGAGCGAAGCACTATAGGAATATGTGAAATAAGGAATGACTTTGGTCTCGGCAGCTTTGCGCTGCCTCTCAGTCTCTACTTCATTTATATACGAAAAGCTTATCGGTGAGATTAAATCCTCGTCACTGAGTTCGTTTAAAGAGTAATCTCTTGTCGTACGAACGGAGAAAAGCACATTGGAACTCAAAAGAACGGGAATCGAACTTCCGGCTATGAACGTAAGTACGAATAAAATGATAAAGATAGTAAGTTGACCCTTTGAAAATGATTTAAAACTATTTTTTCCCAGTCTGTTATTCTTACTCATCGTCGCCTTCCTCTATAGAATAAGCTTTAACAATATCACGTACAAGTCTGCTTCTGACTGTATCGCGATGAGAGAATCTTATCATAGAAACAGAATCAATTCCATCAAGAATCCTCATGGCTTCGGTAAATCCGCTCTCACTCTTTCTCGGAAGGTCTATCTGGCTCGGGTCCCCGTTGACGATTGCTGTGCTGCTCTCCCCTATACGTGTAAGGAACATCTTCATCTGGCCCTTTGTCGTATTCTGCGCTTCATCAAGTATTACGATACTGTTATTGAGGCTCCTTCCCCTCATATATGCTAGTGGCGCTATCTCGATTGTGCCGTTCTCCTCGAGGCGTTTTATCTGCTGGGGATTAAGGAGGAGATCCATCGCATCATAGAGTGGCCTGAGGTATGGATTGAGCTTTTGCGATAAATCCCCCGGAAGGAAGCCAAGCGACTCTCCTGCCTCTACGACGGGACGCGTTAGGACAATACGGTTCTTACGGCCCGAGAAAATCTCCTCTAGGGCATATGCGACGGAGAGAAAGGTCTTTCCGCTCCCGGCAGGACCAGACGCGAAGATAAGCTGATTTTTAAAGAGTGACGATATGAACTCCTTCTGTTTCTTAGTCTTCGGCCAAACACTTTTACCAAGAACTGTAATGGACTCTTTTGCAGTCTTTACATCGCCCTTCTCTTCTTCTTTTTCGTCGCCCTCCTCGTCTCTAACAGCTTGAAGCTCCATATATATCTCACCCTCCGAGAGTGCACCCCTTTCGGATGATATTTTCTCAAGCCTTTTCATAAGAGGGATGAAAAGTTTACTGTTACGCCAAAGCGTTACCGTATTACCTTTTACCGTAATATCTGAACCGAGTATGAGTTCAAGATAAGAAAGGTATCTGTCATTGGGTCCTAAAATCAATTCTGCATTGTCGCCTGTAAAAATATAAGTCTCTGCCACTATTTCCTCGTCCAGGTGCCTGAAGCATCCTTAGACCAATTTTCCTCGGCCTTCAAATCCGGCATCGTATTCCATGATAGATATATAGATAAACTAGGTTGCAGTGAATAGACTGTCTTGCCGTTGTCACTGCCCTTTAAGAAGCTTGTTGTATATTTGACGTTTAGGTTCCAGTCCGACATGTAATGAACTAGTTCCAGCGAAATGTTCTGCATGACAAATGATGTGTTGCTTCGTCCATCACCGAAGAAGTCAAAGCTCCTCTTTAAATCCGCCCACATCAGAGGGAAGGAGAATGAGTCATCCTCATAGTATTGACTGAACTTGTTGTTCTGGCTCTTAACGGAGAATTTAATATCTGCAAATTCAGCAATGCTGAATGTGAGGTTTGGAGTAATCGTAAAGTATGACTTGGTCCTGTCCTGATGGTTGATGAAGAGATTGGAGTCCAGGCCGAACGATAGATATACTCTCCCCTTCCAGAGTTGGAAGGACTTTCCGGAGAATTTCGATGTGAGGTTGATTGATTCAAGCTCCATCTTCTCGTCACCCCGGCTGTTGATTACTGTGAGCGTGAGATAGTTGAGGCTAAGAGTAGAATTTATCTCGCTTATAAAGCCTTCGGTTAAACCACTACCCTTAATCTTCTCCTCTAAATAATATTTCCCGCTCTTACTCTTTACTCGAACCGTTGAATTGAATGTAAATGGCTCGATGAGCTCATCGGACGAGTCAATATCTTCAGTCTGGTAACCCATATTTGATGAGAGGACAAAGTATGTTGATGAGTAGGAAAGAGCGAGAGAAATGAGGTTGCTCTCAAACTTCTCCTCATCATTTTCCTTGAAAAGCCAGCTTAAAGTTGCATTGAAGCTATTCTTACTCCACTTTATTGACGGCGTGATTGCTCCATCAAGAGGAGGAAGAACATACGTAAGGTTACCGGTAAATGAGCCGATATCTGTAGAGATGGTTTTACTCCATACAAGGGAATGTGTCTTTATAAAGTCCTTTGTGAAATCAAAATCCTTGCTCTCTGTAGTTTTATCTGTTGTGTTTGTTTCCGTAACAGTGTAATCAAAAGGTTTGAAGGAAAGGTTATAAGTGAGACCAATATAAGGCGAAGAAAGCGTAAGGGTGTTGAGAGGAGTAAATGTTGTCTTACGGCTCCACGTCTCTTTTACCCAGTCGTCGGTCTCTGTATATACAACGCTGTTAGTAAAAACATCGCTGACAGTAAATAGCGTCCCAATATTACCCGAGAGCGTTACTCTCGAGTAAGTCGTGCTAGTGAGCTTCCTGTCGCTGTCGGAATCTGTAGTTGTGTTTCTATTGACCTTACGGCTCCAGTCTTCCGTGATGGTGTACCCGAGACTCAACTTTGATGAAGTGGATGATGAAGATGACTGGACTTTCTCCGAATACGGATCGATAAGGAGTATCTCTTTCTTCTCCTCTTTGCTCTCTTCTTTTTTCTCTTCCTCGCCTACGTTCTCTGATGCTTTATCCTCAGTGTTTTCTATTTTCTCTTCTGTTTTCTCCTCTTTCGTACTCTCAGTCTTTTTTGTTATTTTTGATGAATCGAGGGAGAGGATTGTTCCCGAAAGCGAAATGGAGAACGACGGCAATGTGTAGCTCGAGAGAAGTGAATTTTTATCAGACTTTTCACTTGATGTAGTTGCTGGTATTGTGTAATTGCCTTCGACGGAAAGATTCTTGAGGCTCAATGAGGAGACGAAAGGAATATGGATGGAGGACGGGAGGGAATAGGAAAGCGTTAAGGAACGCGTAAAAGATGATATACCAGACGAGGAATAGTCTGTGGGGAACTCACTCTTCTCACCCATCAAGGGGCCGTAGGAGAATCCTGTGAGCCTATTAAGGTAGTGATAAACAACAGTTCTATCAGAGTAGTACGGGAAACGTGCGGAAATATTTAAGGAATAAGCCGAGAAAGTAAGCGAGTTATTGCCGTAATACCTTAGTTTTTTGCTCTCAGTACTTAATGGAGTTGCAACACCTGTCAATATCGAGATATTTAGTTTCTTGTTAAAGAGTGATATCGAGCCATCGAGCCCGAGGTGTGCGCCACCTTTATTGAGCACTTTGGCACTTGTTCCACCGGAGTATGTGTCGGCAAGGAGCACAAGGTAGCTTTTCGTATTCTTTGCCCATTTAGATAACGCGCCCTCGTCACTTTCACTATCTATTTCAGCATAGTAGTAACCGTTTCTTTCAGTGTCTCCAGTGCTGTCTGTGCTCTTAAGTAGGCTTGAGAAGGATGATGACTCATCTGCACTCTCAATCTTTGAATATGTTCCGATTAGCTCGAAGGAAGTATTGAGGAAGGCACCCTTATCTGAATCAAAACCAAAGGATGGATTACCAAGTATCTTGGAGCCCGGGAAAAAGAAGAACGGGAGGTAGAAAATCGGAACGCGCCCTATGTTGAAGGTTGCATTACTCATGAACATATCCTCGCCGGGAAGAATCATGAGCGTCGAGGCAGAAATCGATGAGTAGGCAGTATCGGGATTGGATGTAATGTATCCTTTGTCGAATACGATTGCGCCTTCACTAAGGTACGAGAGCCTCTCGCCGGATGTTGAGAAAGTGACTTTCTTCTTATCGCTGTTCTCCCTCTCGGTCGTAGTCGAGCCGTCAGTTATCTGAATGTCGCCCTTCTCCCAGAATACTGTGAGGATATCGGCTTCGATTTCCTTGATTGCCGCCTTATCGTCGCTATCAGAATATTTGCTCTTTCCAAGGAGCGTTATACTCTTTTTATCTGTATCAACAACAATGTAGTCGGAGGTAAGCCTCTTCGATTTCTCCCCCGCCGACGAGAAGTCGATTATTACATTGCCCTTCAAAAAAATTGTGTTGCCGCCACTTTCAACTGTATCGCAGGAAACTATTTTTAGTTCGTACCCATTATCCTCCGCCCCTTCCACGGTCTCTTTTTTCCCGACATCAATCTCGGCCTTGTTATAGCCGTAGTATTCATAGAGGCGGTCTTTTATTTCGCTTATTGTCCCGGATGTATCGACACCGCGCATTTCAGCCATGCTAATTACTACATCATCGGGCGCAAGAAAGATAGTCTCCGCACTCATAGAGTAAAGCGGAAGAATAAGAGTTAGGACTAATAGATACAGAACAAATAATCTCTTTTTCACACTATTCTTTCAAATATTTTTTTAAATAATAACCCGTGTAGCTCTTTTGAGAAAGACTAACTTCTTCAGGTGTTCCAACTGCAACAACCCTTCCTCCCCCGTCGCCACCTTCAGGTCCCAGGTCGATTATATAATCAGCCATCTTTATGACATCGAGGTTATGTTCGATAACTACAACTGTATTTCCTTCATCAACAAGTCTGTTCAATACTTCGAGGAGTTTCTTGACATCTGCAAAATGAAGGCCCGTCGTAGGCTCGTCCAGGATATAGAGTGTCTTTCCCGTCTGGACCTTACTGAGCTCCAAGGCTAGCTTTACTCTCTGCGCTTCCCCTCCGCTGAGGGTCAATGCACTCTGCCCGAGAGTCACGTAATCGAGGCCCACATCCATCAGGGTCTGAAGCTTACGTTTAATTTTCGGATGGGCCGAGAAGAATGTGTAAGCTTCACTGACGGTCATATCGAGTACATCGGAGATGTTCTTACCCTTATATGTAACGGCAAGTGTTTCCTTGTTGTAGCGCTTCCCCTTACATACATCACACTTAACATATACGTCGCTAAGAAAGTGCATCTCGATTTTTATCGTTCCGTCACCCGAGCAATGCTCGCACCGTCCTCCGGGGACATTGAATGAGAAGCGGCCTGAGGTATATCCCCTTTCCTTTGCCTCGTTCATCTGGGCAAAGAGCTCCCTTATAGGCGTAAAGAGGTCGATATAAGTTGCAGGGTTCGAGCGTGGCGTGCGACCGATAGGACTCTGGTCGATTGCAACGAGTTTGTCAATATTCTCGAGTCCCGTAATTCTATCATAGCCGTCCTTCTTCTCCTTTTTACGAGTGAGGTATCTTTTGACTGCAGGCTGAAGTATTTCATTGAGGAATGTCGATTTACCCGACCCAGATACACCGGTAATACATATGAACTTACCCAAGGGTAACTCAACATCAATTTTCTTGAGGTTGTTTTTATTGCACCCTGTAATCTTTATACTTTTCCCGCTGCCCTTACGTCTTTTTTCTGGAACGTCTATACGTAGCGTTCGACTTAAGAACTGTCCGGTAATTGATGCCGGATTCTTCTCTATATCCTCAGGCTTCCCTTCCGCTATGACATAGCCCCCATTGACGCCGGCTCCGGGGCCCATATCGACAACCCAGTCAGCTTCTCGAATTGTATCTTCATCGTGCTCAACGACAAGAACGGTATTTCCGAGCTCTTTAAGTTTTTTGAGAGTGTTAATCAATTTCTGGTTATCGCGCTGATGGAGTCCGATGCTGGGTTCATCAAGAACATACAAAACTCCACTGAGTGCACTTCCGATTTGGGTTGCAAGCCTGATTCTCTGGCTCTCTCCTCCGCTAAGAGTGGATGCACTCCTAAAGAGTGTAAGGTACCCGAGACCTACATTCTCGAGGAAGTTCAAGCGGGAGAGTATCTCCTTCATAATCTGAGAGGCAATTGTCTTCTCGTTATCTGTAAGGACAAGGTTATTGAAGAATTCAATGGAGGCTAAGACGCTGAGCTTTGTGGCATCTATGATGCTCATGCCATTTATTTTGACTGAGAGGGCCTCTTTTTTAAGCCTCTCTCCTTTACAGAGAGAACACTCCTTCTCGCTCATAAAGGAGGAGAGAGTTGAAATCATATTCATGCTCTCCGTCATCTTTTTTCGTCTTGTAAGCTCAGGAATTATTCCCTCATATTCCTTGTGGTTGACATATGTCTTTCCGACAGAGGAAGTATAGGAGTAGTCAATCTTATCGCCACCTCCGTAGAGGATAATATCTACAAACCAGTCGGGTAGTTCAGAAAATGGCAGATTGAAGTCGATATTGTAGTGCTTATATAAAGCCTCAAGTCCGCTACGATAAGTCTTTGCAGTCGGGGAATGTGTTGCTATTGCGCCCTCGGCGTAGGAGAGTGACCTATCGGGAATGATTTTGTCCTTGTCGAACTCCTCTTTGTACCCGAGTCCATTGCACTCCGGACATGCACCGAGGGGGGAGTTAAAGGAAAAGAGCCTCGGCTCTATTTCAGGCAGTGCAATACCGCAGTCAGGGCAGCTGTTCTTTTCGTTGTATAACTCCCTTTTCCCTTCGTCAAGGTAATTGACCTCGATAAGCCCCCCGCTCATCTCTGCAGCTTTCTCAACAGCTTCACTTATTCTCGTTCTTGACTTAGGGGTGTTCTTAACCCTATCAACAACAATAGAAATGTTGTGTTTGATGTTCTTCTCGAGGGATGGAATTTCCTCGTCAAGATTATACATCTTGCCGTCAATCTCAGCCTTGAGGTACCCTGTTTTCTTTGCGTCCTCTAGGGTCTGTTTGAACTCCCCCTTCTTTCCTCTTGCGATAGGACTGAGGATAATTAGCTTCCCGTCCACGGGGTGGGAGAAGATGAAGTCGATTATCTGGTCGACGGTGACTTCTTCAATTGGTTTACCGCACTTTGGGCAATATAGCTTACCGATTCTCGCCCAGAGTAGTCTGTAGTAGTCATATATCTCGGTAACAGTACCGACGGTTGAACGCGGGTTGCGGTTTGTCGATTTCTGCTCGATAGCAATTGCCGGGCTCAGGCCTGAAATGCTGTCGAGTTCCGGCTTCTCGAGGCGTCCGAGAAACATCCTCGCATAGGACGATAACGACTCCATATACCTACGCTGTCCCTCGGCAAAGATTGTGTCGAAGGCAAGACTACTCTTTCCCGACCCCGAGAGCCCGGAAATTACAACAAGGCTGTTCTTCGGGATTTTGATATCTATATTCTTAAGGTTGTGCTCACGCGCGCCCTTTACTATGATTTCATCATTCATTTGCTATCGCCTCAAAAAGCGCTTCTTCTGCGTCAGACTCGTTATCGAGTGCTTTATAGAGTTCACCCTTTCTGTAGATAAAGACTTTTCTCCCGTTTCCCGATACCGCATAGTCTGCGCTATGTGCCTCCCCCGGGCCGTTGACGGAGCAACCCATGACAGCAACTGTTATGTCCTCATCGAGAGATAATAGCCTTGTCTTTATCTTCTCGACAAAACCTATTGAGTCGAAGGTATGGCGACCACATCTGGGGCACGCAACAAGTCTCACTCCCCCCTTCTTGAGGCCGAGGGTTCTCAGTATTTCATTTGCAGCTAAAACTTCGTCATCCATCGTACCGTTAATAGATACTCTTATCGTGTCGCCAATTCCATCGTGAAGGAGGTTACCCAGTGCCCAAGTCGAGCGCACGGAAGATGTAATTGCATTCCCCGCCTCCGTCACTCCAATGTGGAGTGGATAGTCACTGAGAGTGCTGAATAATCTATAGGCCGAAAGCGTTTTATCTATATCACTACTCTTGAGGGAGACAACTGTATTGGTAAATCCCCATGCTTCGAAGTCTGAAATATACTCGAGTGCCGTATCTACCATGAGCTTAGCTTCATCAATTCCTTTCTCGTGGCGAGGAAGAGACCCTGTATTAAGGCCTATACGTATTGCACGCCCAAGTTCGTTTGCCCTCTCGACAACAAGTTTTGTCTTCCACTTATCTCCGATATTCCCCGGGTTGATTCTGATTTTGTCGGCTCCACACTCAAGTGCCTCTAAAGCCAATCTATAGTCGAAGTGTATATCTGCAACAACAGGAATGGGAGAATGATTACAAATATATGTGAAGTTCTCCTTATCGAGTGAGGAGACATAACTGAAGCGTATAAGGTCACAGCCCTGAGCTTTTAAGGAATATATTTTCTTAATAACATCATCGGGATTGACACTCTTTATTGCATCATCGTACATCGTCTGAACTTTGACGCGCGAAGAGCCCCCGATTTCCATATCTCTTATAAATGCACTTTTCTTACTAAACATTGCTACTTCCAAATCTTCACGACAGAATCATCCGTGGTTTTATATGTATAGGGTTCCCCTGGAAGATAGAGAACAAATTCCCCCTCTACCGCCTTAATAACAGCAAGAACTTCCCTGTTGTTCTCGTTGTCTCTCCAGCTTGTTGCAAAATTAGCTTCCCCCTTCTCTACATAGAAAAGCGTTGTCTTATTCTTATCTACAATAAAGGAGGAATAAGCCCCGGGAGAGGAGAGCAAATCGCGTGAAAAGCTTTTGAGAGCTTCATCGAGTCCGTTGTATTTACCTATGTTTTCTATCTTGTCTTTAAGCACACATGAAGTTTAGCAAAATCGCTACATTATTCCAATTATTGAGCATAAAAAATCAGCACGGCCGTAAGACTGTGCTGACTGAATAATCAAACCTTTTATTAGTTATTGAGAACAAGGAGAGAGAAGACAAGTGTAAAGAGTGCGACTGTCTCGATGATACCGATAACGATGAAGTACTTAGCTGTTCCCTTTCCTGTCTCTGCAAGAGCATCAGCTGATGCTGCAGCAACCTTTCCCTGGAAGAGTGCAGAAATACCGATGACTGCACCAGCAAATGCACCGATAAAGAGAGAAAGAAGGCCGTAAGCGAGTGTGGGGGTTGCAAGTTTTGCAGCAATGAAGTTGCTCAACAGGAAGCCGTAGATTGTCTGTGTCAAAGGTGCACCTGCGAAACCGACCATAATGAACGGATCGGGCTTACCGTTGATGTAACACTTCTTCCATCCACCGACAGATGCAAGAGATGCCTTGACTGCGCCGAAACCAGAGCCTACTGCACTGAAGCAGAGAGCACATGCCATACCAATGTAAATCAAGAAACTGTAATCCATTTTTTAACTCCTTTGAGTTTCTTCAACTAATTTTTACTTCCCTTCACTGAAAAGGGGTCATATTTGTATCCGGACCATTCAACACCGACCTGACCGGAGAATTCCATGATATTAAGTCTTACACCATGTACGATAACAGACAAAAATCCCATAACAAGGTTTACCGCATGTCCGAGTATGAGAATCAATATTCCAAGCGGGATAGTGAAGCCACTCATCATCCCCTCGGCCATTCCGTTGAATGACTGAGCGATGGCAAGGGAGGCTAGCCCTACCGCAAAGAGTCTGATGTAACTCATAACGTTCGAGAAACATGAGATAGTATCGAGGAAGTTGGTGAAGAATGAGCCGAGTGACTCCTTTATTCCCTGCCCGATAGGTTTACCCGGTTCGCAGGACGCAAAGAGACAGACAAGCACAAAACCAACACCAACGCCGGCTCCAATTTTTGAAAGAGGAACATCTGCATCAACAACAAGATACAAGGACAGGAGATACAACAGTATTGTATTCATCAGCCATCCGAAGTCGGAAAGCATCGAAATGTCCTTTGTCTTTATCTTATCGTGTATACATATTACCCTCGCAAGCGACAAATGAATTGCCCCAAGCGAGAAACAGAACGTCATCACATTGTTCTGAACTAATGTTGCGTCCATATTGAAGAGCTCGGGGAAGTTCGTAAGCTCGGGAATAACGAAGAACTTCAAGAGAGGTATTTTCTCTAAAATCAACTCCGAGCCGAACCATGTTCCCGTAAGTGCACCCCAGACAATCGTAGCGCCTGAGAATATATACAACAGCGCATTCATATCCGAGCACTTCTTGCTCTTGACGTTCAACAAAACACCACCGAGAAGCAGAAGCAGGCCGTATCCTGCGTCTCCAAGAATCATGGCAAAGAAGAGTGCCATGAAGACAAGGAAATAGAGCGATATGTCCTTTTCCCTGTATCCCGGAACAAGCCCGAGTGCGTCGTATAGAGGCTGGACAAACTTAATGAAGCCCTTATGCTTGAGCTGGGTCGGAGGATTGTCCTCGTCGGAGGGGTCGTCGATTGTGTAGCCGAGAGAATTTTCAGTACAGTATGCTTTGAACTTATCCTCGTCATAGTACGGGATATATCCTGTAATATAACAGACGGACTCCTCATCCTTTACTGTAGATACTACCTTCCTGTAGAGAATCTCCTCGTCGTTACGGGACATAAAATCTTTGAAAGCATCTATATAGCATGTACTTTCTCTGTATATGCCCTCTATCTCCTCAATCCTCTTTGTCTTGATTTCATCCTCAGTTACCAATATCGAAAGACTCTTCTTTGGAAGAGCGATATGAGTCATCGCAATCTCTTTCGGAGCTGTAGAGTTCAGAAGCGCAATAAGGTAATTCTTCCCGTCCTGCTTTATTGTGACAAACGTCACATCGTCGCGGGATGCGAGCTTCTCCTTCTCCTTCTTTCCGACTGAGTATAAATCAAGCTTTATGCCGTCTTTTTCAAGAGAGGAAAAGTCTTCGGGGTTGAATTCACCAAGGCTCTTTATTCTCTCGATTTCACCCTGGATTGTCCTCTTCTCATCCCTGAGTTTAGCTTCCTCATCAAGAAGACTATTGATGCTTATTGAAAGGGCGTCAAGCTTATCGTCGGAAAGCGTACACTTCTTCTCTTCCTTCCCCTTCTCTCTATAGCCGTCGAGGAATGAGACAACACGATTGTAGCGCGCGTTGTCGCTCTCGAGATTGAGAGCTGTAGACGTTTTCTGGACGATGTCCTCAACGTGCACGAGTCCAAAATCTCTCAGTGATGATATTACCCTATCCTTTCTCGAAGAGGATGAGAGAATAGTCACTTTTTTCATATTAACAATCATCAGCTTACCCTCACCATCTTCTTCTTTGCTATCTTACCTCTGACAACAGCACTTGTCTGCTGATCCTGGAGGTAGATACCGATTTTCCTTATATTCTCCCTCGCCTCTGGAATCTTAACCTTTTCAAAGAGATTAACTCTCTGTGTCGTAACTCTCAGTTCGTGATTGAGAATATTTATTCTTTCCTCGAGAACGGCAATGATTGCGTCGTACTTGGCGTAGTCGCGGAGAGTCGTAAGGGCCTTATCGACCCAGAGTGGATATTCCCTCAAATCGTATTCGATATTCTCAAACTCGAGGGAGTTGAATACAGGAACAACAACACCTGCTACATTTCCCTTCGTTATGTTTATATCTTTAATACGAATCAAGGAGCCAATATCTTTCTCGTCCCCGAGCTCTCTGTTGGCACCGTAGACGGCAATCCAGTCGGAAATCGACTCAACGTGCTTCTTCTGCTCTTCCCTTACGTGCTCAATCTCATTCTCAGATTGTCTTATGACAACCTGAAGCTGTTGTTTCTTGAGTTGTAAGGTTGGAAGATAGCGTCTGAACTGCTTGAGCGCGTCCTTCTGTTTCTTCTGCTCGTTCTTCGTCAGTTTTATCTTTGCCATATGCTCCTAGCCATCACTTAGGCCAATACCTATTGATTAAGTCGGTCTTGAGAGGAGTTTCCTCCTTTTCAAAGCATTCACTCAAAATCTTCCAGCCTGTATCGAGAGCCTCTTCAAGAGGAATGTTTACAGAAAGGTCCATAAGCTTCTTCTCGAATAGTGCACCGTACTTCAATAACTTCTCGTCCCAGTCGCTCATCATGAATCCCATGCTCTTCTTCTCAAGGGAATCCTTATATTGCGAATAGAGCTTGATCATGGCGTCCATCAGGGCACGGTGGTCATCACGTGTTCTGCTGTTGACGTTCTGCTTGAGACGAGATAGCGATCCGAAGGGTTCGATTCTTCCACCCTTTAGATAGTACTGGCCCTCGGTTATGTATCCGGTGTTATCCGGAATAGGATGAGTTACATCGTCGCCAGGCATCGTAGTGACAGCAAGAATTGTAACTGATCCTGCGCCTTCAAAGTCGACTGCCTTCTCGTAGCGTGATGCTAACTGTGAGTAAAGGTCTCCCGGGTAACCACGATTCGACGGAACCTGTTCCATTGTAATTGCCATTTCCTTCAACGAATCAGCGAAGTTCGTCATATCTGTCAGGAGGACAAGGACCTTCTTTCCAGAGAGTGCAAATTGCTCGGCAACTGCAAGGGAGAGGTCCGGAACAAGTGTACACTCGACTGTCGGGTCGGATGCTGTATGAATGAACATGACTGTTCTGCTGAGAGCACCGCTCTCTTCAAGTGTATCCTTGAAGAAGAGGTAGTCGTCATATTTGAGGCCCATGCCTCCAAGGACTATGATATCTACTTCGGCCTGCATGGCAATACGTGCAAGTAGCTGGTTATAAGGCTCACCCGAGATACTGAAGATAGGAAGCTTCTGGCTCTCGACAAGGGTATTGAAGACGTCAATCATAGGAATACCGGTACGAATCATGTTTCTCGGGATGATTCTTCTTGCGGGGTTTACGGATGGCCCTCCGATTTTGACCATGTTCTCGTCAAGTTCTGCGCCGTTGTCTCTCGGCTTACCGGCACCGTCGAATACACGACCAAGGAGGTTATCTGAGAATGACACTCTCATCGGAACGCCCAAAAACCTTACTTCACTATCTGTCGAAATACCGCGCGCACCACTGAATACCTGTAAGGAAACGTACTCGCCGTCAAGTTTAATGACGTTGGCGTAGCTCTTTCCTTCAGGTGTCGTTACCTCTGCGAGGTCTCCGCTTTTTACACCGCTTGCCTTAACGGTAATAACGTTACCGACAATAGATTCTATTTTTCTATATACCTTCTGCATCTCTTACCTCACTCTTGAAGAGAAGAAGGACCTGATTTCCTTCTCTAGCTCACCGTATTTCTCACTGCTCTCCGGAGTACCGTTCCAGTCTAAAAAGCGCTGTCTCAGGCCGTTGAAGAAAGCTCTCGCGTCCTTCTTGTCGCTGAGATTGAAATCTGACTTCAAAATCTCGACAAGGAGTGCAAATACGTTCTTCTGTCTCTCGACAGATACTGTTGCATCAACCGGGTCGAAGGAGTTCTGCTGGTAGTAGCATGAGTCTACAAACTCACCCTTCTGATAGATGACGTAGTCGTCAAGTGTTGTTCCTTCTTCACCGACAACCTTCATCATCTGCCCTACTTCACTTCCCCTCTTAACAAATGAATAAGCGTACTCGACTGTCTTCTTTGGGATGATTCCTTCATATTTCGACCAGGAATCAAGCGGGTCGATTGCAGGGTATTTACGGGCGTCACTTCGCTCTCTACTCAGGCCATGGAAAGCACCGACAACTTTTAAGGTTGCCTGAGTAACAGGCTCCTCGAAGTTACCGCCGGCAGGAGATACAGTTCCGCCGATTGTGACCGAGCCGAACGAGCCGTCACGGAGTCTGACCTTTCCAGCCCTTTCATAGAACTCTGCGATTCTACTTTCTAGGTATGCCGGGAATGCTTCGTCTCCCGGGATTTCCTCAAGTCTTCCGCTCATCTCTCTCATTGCCTGTGCCCAACGTGATGTACTGTCGGCAAGAAGAAGAACATCGAGTCCCATATTCCTGTAATACTCAGCCATGGTTACAGCTGTGTATACGCTGGCCTCTCTTGCAGCAACAGGCATACTTGATGTGTTACATACAATGATTGTTCTTTCCATAAGAGAGCGTCCTGTTCTCGGGTCAACGAGCTCCGGGAATTCCTTGAGTGTTTCTACAACTTCGCCCGCACGCTCTCCACATGCTGCGATGATTACTACATCCACATCGGCATTCTTACTTGTTAAGTGCTGCAGGACTGTCTTACCAGCCCCGAAAGGTCCAGGAATACAATATGTACCGCCCTTTGAAACAGGAAGGAATGTGTCGATAAGCCTAATCTTCGTAACCATCGGCTCATCAGGTCTTACCCTTTCGCTGTAGCCCTTGATAGGAACCTTAACAGGCTGTGTGATTACCATGCTTAACTCTTTCTTCTCGCCGCGGCTGTTTTCGATTGTACAAATCGTCTCTTTAGCTCTGTATTTACCGGCAGAAACAAGGGAAGTTATCTTCCATTCCCCGAGAAGAGTAAACGGAACCATGATACGGTGAGTAAAGAGTAGCTCCTGTACAGTGCCAAATGAGTCACCAGCTTGGACGGTGTCGCCGACCTTCTTTGTCGGGGTAAAGTCCCATTCCTTATCTGGAATAGGAGATAGGTATACTCCCCTTTCGAGGAAGAAGC
>CAVJEL010000028.1:0-20826 GCA_963648635.1 Ruminococcus intestinalis | reverse complement strand
AGAGTTCAGGAAAGGCAATCAAGCAGATAAAGGAAAAGAGGTACTACGGAAAGTACATCAACACAGATAAGGTAATCCACATCATCGGCCTCAACTTCTCTTCCTCCGACCGTCAGATAAAGGACTGGAAGGAAGAGATAATCGACAAAACAAAAGAGCCGACATATCTGGGCTGGGCATGATATCTTTTTGACAAGTGTTTGTATTAACAGTTGTCTCTGTGTGAGAGCTCTATTGCTTTTTTTACTTCCCTTTCGAATGTATCGGCGGCGACGAGAGCAATGCCGTATTCGTCGGAAAGGACGACTATTCTCATCCCCGGTGTGAAACCAAGCTTCTCTCTTGCTTCCTGTGGAATTAGAATTTCTCCTTTTTCTGAGAGTGTGACGCTTCCCCATATATTCTTACCTTTCGGGGAAGGTGGAAGAGAAGGGAAGAGTGAGTTATCTTCTTCGATTAGACTGTCAATGCTGACGCCGTAAAAGGCAGCAAGGGAGGCACACTTGTTGATATCGGGAACGCTTTCTCCCGACTCCCATTTTGCATATGCCTGACGTGATATCCCGACCTTTGACGCAACTTCTTCCTGTGACATATTGTGTATGCTCCTGAGCCTTATGATATTTTCTCTGAACATCTCTCCTCCTATAAATCAAGCTTCTCGAAGCTCTTTATGCTCATTCTATATGAAAAGATTGTAATGAGCGCAAAAAGAAAGAAAAGCACGGCAAAAAGGGTAAATTGAACAAAGTGAGATTTAACGAAAGAAAAGTGAGAAAGTATTTCTCCTGCGACTACAACAATGAATGCAGAGACGGCGTAGAGGAGAAAAGGAATCCCGATGTTGTAAGCTGTACGGAAGAAACCTCTGACGAATATGAAATTGAAGATGGCGAATACAAAGATGGCAAGAGAGAGGGAAAAGAGGTCGGCCCTCATCATCGGGTTCGAAGTGTAGACAAGATTATCCCTCAATACTGTACTTCTCATAATCACAGAGAGTGCCATGAGTAATGTTGAAGAGAGCTCGATTGACACGACAAAAAGAAACTTTCCCTTCACTGTGTCTCTCTTCGGAATCGGAAGCAGTACAGAGAAGAGGATGTCGCCGTTTTCTCTCGCCTTCTGAAAGCTCTGAAAGATGCCGAGAGTCACGAAGAACGGAGCGAGTAATATCGGGTAGCCGGGAATAAGAAACATAAACGAGAAGAAGATGAAGAAAAAGGAAAGTGGGTGAGAAGCAATTCTTACTTCCTTCATAAAAAGCTTATACATATCCTTTCTCCCTTTCGAGGCGCAGAAACGCATCCTCCATACTCTCTTTTGATAAGCACATGCTCAGCTTGAACTCCTCCTTTGTCCCGAAGAACCTCACCCTTCCGTTCGATATGTACAGAATATCATCGGCAGCCCTTTCGATATCTGAGATGATGTGGGTTGAGAAAAATATGGCTTTCCCTTCTTTCGCGAGGGTTTTGAAAAGAGAGAGAAGCTCGTCGCGTGAGAAGGGATCAAGGGATGTTGTCGGCTCGTCGAGTATGAGGATATCTGCATTGTGTGACAGCGCGAAAAGCAGATTGCACTTGACCTTCATTCCGTCGGAGAGCTCGGAGGGCTTTTTGTTCTCGTCTAGATTGAAGAGAGTGAGGTATTTTCTGTATTCTTCATCACTCCAGTCGTTGTAGAAGCTTTTCACGACGGAGGCAATCGAGCGTATTCTCTTTCTCTCGTACCAGCTTATCGTCCCCGTTGAATAGCCTGTGTGCGCCTTGAAGAGAGCTTCATTTTCGCGAATGGATTTATCCTTGTATAGAATTTCTCCTTTCTCGGGGCTCACAAGATTCAATATCGAGTTAATTAGTGTTGTCTTTCCAGCCCCGTTCCTTCCTATAAAACCTGTTATTCTCCTTCCCTCAAGGAAGAAGGAGACATCCGTCAGTTTGAATGTGGGATAACACTTCTCAAGTCCTTTAACTAACAGAATTTTCATACCTTTCCTCTTTGTTGAAGTGTAATGAAAGTGCTATCAACGCTCAAACAACTATGCTTTGCATTCTTCAGTAAATATTGTCACTTACAGTTGCATTAGAGCCCTTCCATTTCCTTATTGGGCAATCTTTGCTGATATGATGTTCAGCACAAGAAGGGAGTATGTTGCTAACTCTACTGGCGAATTTCTATAAAAATCGCTGGTAGAAATAGCGAAAATCATAATGTAATGACAACAGAGGTGACATATGGGAGGTTACATAAAGCGTGTTCTTGATATAGAAACCAAACTCAAGAGCAAATCTCTTTTTCTATTTGGTCCCAGGCAGACTTGGAAAAAGCTCCTTGATAGCTAATCAGATTCAGGATGATGTGAAGCTTTCCTGGTCACTCTTGAACGCAAGGATAAGGAGAAGGTGCCAGGAAGATCCGGGAGTTCTTAGGGATGAAATTGAAACGAGGGAAATTCATGACGGGCTTGTAATCATCGATGAGATTCAGAAGGTGCCTGAGCTTCTTGATGAAGTTCATCTTTTGATTGAGGAAACAGATATCAGGTTTCTTCTTACAGGCTCGAGTGCGAGAAGGCTGAAGAAAAAGGGCGTTAATCTTCTTGGAGGCCGGGCAGGAAAGATGAATCTCCGTCCGTTTGTCTGGCCGGAGGTCAGAGAGTTTAATCCCACACTGGATAGAATCCTCAAATATGGGATGCTTCCTTCCGTATTCTTATCTGACAGCCTTGATGATGTTCTTGATGACTACATCAACGTCTACCTTCAGGATGAGATAGCAGGAGAAGGGCTTGTAAGGCAACTACCCAAATTTGAAAGCTTTCTTGACACAGCTGCTCTCACCAATGCCGAGGAGATAAATTACTCGAATATTGCAGGTGATGTAATGATGAGCAGAGCCAGTATAACCGAATGGTATGGAATCCTCTATGATACCCTCATCGGGTTTTCAGTCCCGCCATATACTAAGACGAAGAAAAGGAAGGCTGTAGATACTGAACGCTTTTACTACTTTGATGTCGGCCTGGTGCGCTATCTTCTCGGCCTGGATGACATTGTAGATACCCAGACAGAATACGGAAAGCTCTTTGAGACATATATTGCAGAGGAACTCTCTGCGTACCTTGACTACAATAAACGTAGGGAAAGGCTATCGTATTGGCGCACACAGCAGTCCTCATTTGAAGTGGACTATGTAATCGGAGATGAAGTTGCCGTCGAGACTAAGACGACGAAGAGAGTGAATGAGAAGAAGGACCTCAGAGGACTCAGGGCATTGAAGGAAGAAGGAATATTCAAGAAGTACATCGTCGTATCGAGAGATAATATATCTCGAACAACAGATGACGGGATAATTCTTCTTCCCTGGAACCTTTTCCTTGACTGGCTGTGGGAGGGGAAGATTCTCTGAAAAGATTTATGCAGGTATGTTTTTTTTCTGATGGTTTTAACTTTGGTTTATAAAAAAGAAAAGTCCTTGATTTACAAGGACTTATCAAGTGTACGTGAGAGACGGGGATCGAACCCGCGATCTCCGGCGTGACAGGCCAGCGCGATAACCAGCTTCGCTACTCCCACTCGACAAGAGAGACTTTAGATTTTTTTATAATTGTTGTCAACACACTTTTTAAAAAAAGTTAATTTTATCAACATCCCTTTTTTCTCAAGTCTTCGATAAGAACACTCACTCTTCTGCATTCTTCCTCGATATCTACTTCGTCGTCGCTGAGTGCACTTTCGAGCGTGGCAAGAAGAAATGAGGAGAAAAGCGATGTGAGGGTCGATGTATAAAGCTCCTTGAGGCCGAATGAAGATATTACAACCCCCGCCTGGCTTTTAAGCATCAATACAATCAATTTGTATTCTTCCCGGCAGAGCTCATTAATAAGATGGTTGGAGAATATAACCCTCAGCCATGCTTTATTATCGCTCGAGAGAAAGATTTTCATCCAGTGGTCGGCTGCATTCATTAAAACTTCCTCTGTTTTTCCCTTGAGTGAAATTGAGAATCCCATTTTCATGAAGTTCTTATGCCCTGTGGTTATTATATCAGAAAAGATATCATCCTTACTTTTATAGTAGGAGTAGAGTGTCGCCTTTGTTATCCCGACAGCGGATGCGAGGAGAGAAAGGGAAAAACCCTCCATGCCACTCTCGGCAATGATTTCTGTCCCTTTTGTTATTATCAAATCTTTTTTAGATTGAGCCATATAGAAAGTTTACCAACCGAACGGTTGGTTGTCTATTCTTCTTTTTCATCCTTTTTTATTTCTTTTTCTCCTGGATGGTGTTGATTGAGTCTTTCGACCTTGAGAGAATACCTGAAGTTTAATTATAAAGGACAAATACATGTACGCATTAGTAGAAATCCTGGGCAAGCAGTATAAAGCTGTAGAAGGCGAAACGCTTCTTGTCGACAGAATTCCACAGGAGGCAGGTTCCTCTTATGAAATTGGTAAGGTTCTCGCTGTCGTAGATGGAGAAAATGCAGTATTCGGCACACCATGTGTTGAAAATGCAAAGGTTCTCGCTACAGTGGGCGAAGAAGTCAAAGGTGATAAGGTGAAGGTCTACAAGTTCCACAGAAGAAAGGGTTACAGAAGAACCCAGGGACACAGAGAGAAGTACACCCAGTTGACAATCAATCAGATTGTACGCTAAGGAGGCATTAGTATGGCACATAAGAAAGGTGGCGGATCAAGCCGCAACGGTCGTGACTCCAATGCACAGCGCCTTGGTGTCAAAAGATATGGTGGACAGCTTGTAAAGGCTGGTGAGATTATTGTCCGTCAGCACGGCACAAAGATTCATGCAGGTGAAAACTGTGGCTGTGGCAATGACTATACTCTCTTTGCAAAGGTAAGTGGCACTGTCAAGTTCTATGAAAGAAAGAACAGAAAGTACTGCTCTATCGTGGAAGCAGAGGCATAAGTAGTAGTTAATCATCCATTATGTTTGGATTTTCAGACGAAACATATATAGATGTACAATCAGGGGATGGAGGCGCAGGTTGCGTCTCCTTCCGTCGTGAAAAGTTCGTACCTAAAGGTGGTCCTGACGGCGGAGACGGTGGCAGAGGCGGCGACGTCGTCTTTGTCGTGAGAAATAATCTCAAGACCCTGGGACACCTCAAGATGGTCCGTACCTACCGCGCTGAAAACGGACGCGGAGGACAGGGCGCGAGGATGTACGGCAGGGACGGGAGAGATATCGAGATACCCGTTCCACCGGGAACTGTAATCAAGAATGCAGAGACGGGAGAGGTTATAAAGGACCTTTCCGACGGTGATAGATTCGTCTTTCTCAAAGGTGGCAAAGGGGGCTTGGGTAACTGGCACTTCCGCACTTCCACCCATCAGACTCCGCGCTTTGCACAGCCGGGTGAGAAGGGAGAAGCGATGAGGGTCGGCGTCGAACTTCTCGTAATTGCTGACATCGGCTTTGTGGGCTTTCCCAATGCAGGAAAATCGAGCCTCTTGAATCTCTTGACGAATGCGCGAAGTAAGGTTGCCGGTTATCCATTCACTACCAAGATACCACAACTTGGTGTCATGAGAGTCTGGGATAAAGACATAGTCCTTGCAGATATCCCGGGAATAATCGAGGGTGCATCTTCGGGGGCCGGTATGGGCTTCAAGTTCCTTCGTCACATTTCACGTACAAAGGGAATAGCGTACCTAGTTGATCTCAGCGATGACAACTATCTTACGGCCTATGACACGCTTTACGATGAACTTGGAAAGTACTCGGATGAATTGACTCAGAAGCCATCTCTTTTAATCGGAACCAAAATCGATGAGGACGGCGCTAGCGAAAGATTCGAGGAGCTCAAGAAGAAGTATTCCGATAAAATGACGGTACTTCCGCTTTCAATATATGACGACTCCCTGCTCGAGCCTGTCAAGAAGGCCTTTGTCGCCCTCAGCGGAGTAGAAAAAGAGCTTGATTCAACTTCATCGGGTTTTACTTCGTCTATGGATAAGGATGCATACTACCGCGATGAAGAGTGAGAAGAAGGCAATCCTTGGGGGGACGTTTGATCCGGTACATATAGGGCACGTGAATCTTTTTCACTCGGTATCTCTTTTGACAGATATCACAACGCTCTATGTAATTCCGGCCTATGAGTCTGCATTCAAGAGGGGCCAGAAGAGGGCATCGTTTTCAGACAGGATGGCGATGCTGAATTTAGCTATATTGGATTACACGGATCTCTATCCCTTCGATGATTTAAATATAGTCGTTTCAGATATTGAGGGCCGTAAGAGGGGCGTGAGCTACACATCCCTGACAATTTCTTCTCTCTTTGATGAGCTCGAGGACAACGGTAAGGTAAACTTCATAATAGGCGATGACTTAATCGAAGGGCTGGAGCGCTGGCACGATGCGGAGTACCTCAAGAGCCACGTGAGGTTTTATTGTTTTCTAAGGGATAATGCTCCCCATAATGAGCCTGACGGCTTTGAAGTTATATATATCGATAGTGATATCACAACATCTTCGAGTACTCAGGTGAGGGAAGGGGACTACAGCCTTGTGACGGATAGCGTGAGGGAATACATAGAGGAAAATGGATTATATAAAGCTAAGGGATAAAGTAGCATCCAGAGTTAAGAGCTCACGTTTCATCCATTCCCTGGGGGTAGCTGAAACGTCAGCATTACTTGCCTCTCGTTTTTCTCTCGACGTAAACGATGCATTATGCTGTGGTATTTATCATGACGCCTACCGCTATAGTGACGGTGAGGAATGCATAGCACTACTCGAGAAGAGTGGCTTTATAATAGAGGACGAGGAGAGAAGAGAGCCCATGCTTCTACATGGAGCACTTGCTGCTCTCAACTTCGACAAAGACGCCGGAGAGGAAGTGCCGGAAAGCTTAAAAAGGGCTGTAAGATGGCACACCCTCGGCTCTCCCGATATGGGAAAACTGGGTGCTGTGATATATATTGCAGATTACATGGAGCCTGGGAGAAAACACCTCTCGGAGGAGGAGAGGAGGGAAATACTACTTTGTGAGTCTCTTGAGGAGATGACGGCTTTCATTATTGAAAGACAGAGACCTTATCTTGAGAGCACGGGAGCGGGATTGGCCGGAATAACGGAGAGGCTATATACCTTCATCAAGGATGGTGGAGTATTTGAGGAATAGATAATATGGACGAGAAGATTTTAGAAAAAGCAGAAAGAATTGAAAAATACCTTGTTGATCACAACGTAAAGGACGTAAAAATTGTCGATTTGAAGGACTGCTCATGGGCGAGCTGTTTTGTCATCGGCACTGTCACAAGTGTGGGACACCTCAAGGGTGTTGTGCATCAGATCTGGAGTGAGATAAACGATATGGGCCTTAGTGTCAACAACCGCCATAAGACTCCGGGCGACGACGGCTGGGAGCTTATCGACTGTGGAGATATCGTAATACACTTGATGAGCCAGGAGCTCAGGGAGTTCTACTCTCTCGAAAAGCTCTGGAAGGCTACAGAAGAGATAAAGTAGAAAAGCTTCTTTCTGATAATTGGCCCCCTTCTATTGTTTGAGGGGGCCGTTTAAATGTGCTAGATTGAGAGGAAGGTCGTGAAGAATGCGATGAGGGATGTCACATCCTTGACGCCTGCCGTTTCATATGACGAGTGCATTGCAAGCTGGGCGAGTCCACAGTCGCAGGTGCGTAGTGATATCTTCTGGTTGGATAGATTTCCCAGCGTTGATCCTCCCGGAAGGTCACTGTTGTTGAAGAAAATCTGGTACGGAATTCTGTTCTTCTCGAGAAGTGACTTCGTCAAAGCACCGCTTTCTCCGTTTGTCGTGTACTTCTGACTTGCCGCGTACTTTATGAGTACTCCTCCGTTCATCCTCGGCTTATTAGTCAGGTCACTCTTTTCCGGGAATGCCGGGTGTACTGCGTGCCCGTTATCTGCACTGAGCATGAAGGATTTAGCGAGGGCTATGTATCTTTCCTCTTCGCTCCACTTGAGTGACGATGATATTCTTTTAATCGTCTGCTTCAGGAAATCGGATAGGGCACCCTGCCGCGTTCCACTTCCTGTCTCCTCGTTATCGAAGAGTGCAATCATGCTGACACACTTTTTACCCTTTGAGTTGAGAATTGATACAAGGGATGAGTGTGCGCACTCAAGGTCGTCGATTCTCGGGGACGAGAAGTACTCGTTTCCGGCTCCTGAGAACATAGGAGGTGTGTTGTTATATAAGAATAGGTCGTAGTCGAGAATATCGAAAATCTTTACGTTGCATTCTTCTGCAATAATTGAGAGAAGGTCCTCCTCCCCGTCACCGAATAGGGGTAGCATCTCCTTCTGCATCGATATTTTCCAACCTGAGTTGGCTTCCCTGTTCTGGTGAATAGCCAGGGATGGAATAACGAAGTTGAGCCTGTCTTTGAAGTTTATAAGGCGCTCGATTATTTCCCCGTCTTCTCTGTAGAACACTCTGCCTGCAACCGATAGGGGCCTATCAAACCATGTGTAGGCAAGAAGACTTCCGTATACTTCGGTGTTGAGCCTTGTTGGCATTCCCTCTGCTTTTACTTCCGGATTCCACTTTACCTTGAAGCACGGGGAATCTGTGTGAGAGGCAACGATATGGAAGAACTCCGGCTCTTCGGGGACGCGGAATGCAATGAGCGCGGAGGATGAGCGCTTTATGAAGTAACTCTGTCCTCTTTCTATCTCAAAGCTTTTATGCTCCTTGAGCTCAATAAAGCCGTTCTCCTTCAAGAGTTTCTCTGCATTACTGACTGCATGATACGATGTGGGTGACACTGCAATAAAATCTACAAGCTTTTTAGCCTGTTCTAAATATTCTTGTTCCATACAACGATTATGATACGAGATATTCAATATTTCAATTTCAATTTAATCTTATTCCCTTTGTCTTCCACTTGCCGCTTCTGAGCCTCGGATAGAAAACAAGAATTCTTACAGCCCAGTCAAGCCACATGCCAATCTGGGTTCCGAGGAGCCCGAGGCCGAAGTAAACGCCGAGTATGTGGGCAAAGAAAACACGGCAGATCCACATGTCGAGGATGGCTGTAATCATGACAATCTTTACATCTCCTGCAGCGTGTAAAACATTGGGAGTGACAAAAGCAAGCGACCAGAAGAGACGGCAGACACAGTCGATGCGGATTGTAAGAATTGCGAGCTCTGTCGCTTCAGTGCTGAGGGAATAGAGTGAAACGATTGTGGGTGTGAGTAAAAAGCACAAGGAGCCCGTAATAAACATACATAATGTTGAAAGGCGGATAAGTTTTCTTGCATAGTACATCGCTTCGTCGTAGAGTCGGGCACCACAGCACTGTCCTATGACTGTGATAGTTGCAAGCGATATTGCATTTCCGGGAATGTCGATTATGGTCTCTGTATTGTTGAAGACGGCGTAGGCTGCAATACTTGCAGTTCCGAAGGAAGCGATAGTCGAGGCGATGAGAATCTTTCCCACATGAAAAAGACACTTCTCTGTCCCTGTCGGAACGGCCTGAGAGAGAATCATTTTCGATATCTGACCATTGAACGAAGGCTTCAAGGGCTCGGGCACATAGAGTTCTTTGGACTTATCACAGACGACGATGAACATGATGACGGCCCCGACAACACGCGAAATGCAGGATGCAATTCCGACTCCACTTGCCCCCATGGTGAATGCAAATAGAAAGACTGCGTTACCAAGAATGTTTATGATGTTCACGATTATGGATACATTCATTGTGATGCGGCTTCGTCCCATCGAGCGGCTTATCGCATTTGCCGCACTCATCACGGCATAGAAGGGCATACTGACGAGAATAGGAATGGAGTATTCGACTGCGCTTATATATACGTCCTCTTCGATAGTCCCGTATATGAAAGATATCATCTCGTGGCGGAAAATAAGAAGAAGTAGCGACGTCACTGTTGAAACAAGCACAACGATGTTCATAAGCTCCTTTGCGCTTTCCCTTGCTCTTTCCTTCTCGCCCATTCCTAATAGCTGACAGGCAACAACGCTTCCTCCCGTCGCGAAGGCCATAATCACCTGGATAAGGAGGTTCTGGATTGTATTGACGCAGCTTACACCGCTTACTGCAGCTTCTCCTGCCTGTGCAACCATTAATGTATCTGCAACACCGACTGCAACTGAGAGTGCGGTATCTGCAGCAAGGGGGAGGATAAGGGCCGAAAGGTATTTGTTGTCAAAGGGAAGTGTGGATTTATCGATTAGTGCTTTACTCATCAAGTTGTGCTCCACTTTCAGGATTATAGGAAAAGCGGAAATATTGTCTACATGAAATGTAGTGTTCGTTCGGCCGTCTTTAAGTTATAATAGCGATAGATGAAACTTAACTCACCGGGGGTTTTATGAGAAAACACATACTTTTCGCATTATTATTGACTTTGGTTCTTATCCTCTTCCCCTCCTGTATGACGACTATCGACGTACAATACATGGAGCCGAGTAAGATAGACATGAGCTCGTACCGCACCATTATGATAGCTCCGACAGAGGAATACAGGGGCAGCCAGAACATTCCTATGTACATAAGGTACAACCTCGATATGTACGACTACAACTGGCCTGTCTACTTCTTCTATTCCACTTATAAATACGATTCAATCAACAGGGAAGCTGCTAATGAAGTGACGAATATGGTGAACAAGGTCTTCTCGTCATCGTCTTATTACAATGTCATTTCGAATTATTACAATTCAAATTATGCCACAGGCTTCGGCTTCTTGACGACACTCAAGAACAACGGAGTTGATGCCCTCATCGAGCCGAAGATTACTTCTCTCAAGACAGATGAGTATATAGACGTAAGGGAAGTGAAGGACGCATACACAGGGAAGACGAGGCTTCAATACATTCTCTATAGATATGTCTACATTGCATTCTCCCTCACCGTCACAGATACCGAAACTGGAAGAATAGTTGCTGTCAGAAATTATGATACTGAGAATCTCGACTATGAGATTTTCGATCCAGAAGCATTTATCTTCACGTCCCTCATGTCCGAGGACCAGCTCCTGAGTGATGCCCTTAGCGATAAAAGGAGTGAGATTATCACTGACTTTGCGCCGAGGATGCGTTATATAACGGTAACACTCAAGGACAATAAGCCGAAGAACGAGAGTGTGGAGGAGGCATATAAGGCAGCAGAAAACGGTAACCTTGACTATGCGCTTAATCTCTTTTTATCGGCTTATGAGACGAGCTCGCATGTGCCGTCAGCATATAATGCGTCTCTCATTCTCGCGGCAAGGGGAGATCTCGAGAGTGCAATATCAATACTCAGCGACCTCAGGTCCCGCGGGCTCGACGACAAAGAGTGCGACACACTCTACTCGCGCCTCGTGACACTTAAGGCAAAGAACGACAGTGCAATGGCTCAATATGGAGTTACGAGTGGGGAATAACTTAACGTTTATTAAGTAATTTCTACAAAAAAATTGTAAATGATGTTCCGGTAGCAGACAAAGCTCTCGCAAAAAAAGATGTTTATACTAAAAAAGCATTCTTTTTTGGGTGGCGATATCTTAAAAACCGGGACATCATTTGTTATAATAGGCACACGACTTCTCTTCTTTTGCTTTTTCCGGAAGTTCTGTTATATTAATAAAAATTGGAGGAAATACAGATGCTGCTGTCAATGACGCTTGCAAATTATAAGTCCATAAAGGACCCCCAGACCATCTCCTTCGTCGCTTTGAACGATAAGCGTATGGATTTGACTAAGACTATAGAGGGAACAGACAAATTCAATGTTCTCAAGACCAGTGCAATAATCGGTCCCAACGGGGCTGGAAAGAGCACATTCGTCAGAGCTCTTGAAGCTGTGAAGGGAATAGTCTTTGTAGATGATGATTCAGTAAATCCGTTGAAGAAATTCCTGTCAAAGGCTGCTTTTGCCTATGGTGACGGAAAAACAAGACCAAGTGAAATTTCAATGGATGTTCTTCTTGAAAAGGGAAATCCGGAAGACGAGAACAACCCAAGTGTAATAGCACGTTACACAATCAAGGCAACTCCGGAAAGATTCTATGAGGAGTCTCTCTACTACATTATCAACGGCTCGAAGAAAATTATGTTCGAACGTATATATGAAAACGGGAGCTACATCTATCGCTTCGGTAAGTACTATAGGGGCGAGAAGAAGAGACAGGCTTCTAAGCTCAGCGAGGACAGGTCATTCCTGCAGGGTGCTGCACTCAAGGGCGGACAGACAGCAACAGAACTCTACTCATGGCTCGATAAGAGCCTTGATGTTCTTCCTCTCGGCTACGGCGCAAGTGCCGAGAAGGTCATTATCGAAGCACTCAAGGCACATCCTTCGTGGTCGGACCAGATTGTATCTTTCCTCTGGGCACTCGATGTAACAGATATCTACCGCCTTCAGGTAATCACAAACAACAAGGGCGCTGAGACAGTTGGAATAAGTCACTGCTTTGTAAACGCCAAGGGGACCGAGGCTTACGGTCAGACATTCATGAACGAGTCGCTTTCGCTTCGTCGTCTCATCTTGATTGCAGTCAGCTTCTTCAATGCATTTATCGAGAAGAAGACTCTCGTAATCGATGATTTCGGGCAGCTGCTCCACCCATATGTGCTTTGCCATATCGTCGAACTCTTCCACGCCAACGATACACAGAGCCAGCTCATCGTAGTCGACTGCAACCCTTCTCTTCTCGAGGATGGCCTCATGAGAAAGGATTCAATATGGTTTGCAGAGAAGGGTGAGGAAAGCTCAACGGAGTTTGTCTCTCTTGTAGACTACAGAGGAGTCAAGAGCAAGGTCTCGCTCTATGACGCATACCTCCAGGGTGTTTTCGGTGCTCTTCCTATCGAGAGTGATTTCTGTTTCCAGAACAATGAAGTAAAGGAGACTAAGTAAGATGGCTATAAGAAAAAAGAATAAAATCAACGCAAAGCTTTCCATGCTCATGCTCTGTGCAACGGAAGCTGAGACAATCTTCTTCAACCAACTGAGAAAGGATTGCAGATATCAGAACCTTACAGTTCTGAAAAGCTCGTCAAACGTACTCGATAAGATGCTCTCTGAAGCGGGAAGCCTTAAAAAGAAGGAAAAGTTCGATTCTGTCTGGTGTGTATTTGGACTTGACGAAGTAGGACTCTCTCTTGAAGCTGTAGCCGAGGCTGAGAAGACGGCAGAGAAGAAAAAAGTCAAACTTCTCTACTTCAATCCATCTTTCGAGCTCTATTTTGCACTCTTCGAGATGACTCCGAGAAAGCTTATGACAAAGGAAGAGCTTTTAAAGAGATGTACGGCTTCCTTCCCGTTATTTGAACTCGGGCAGAAGTATCTTTTGACAGAAGGATTGAATCTCAACTTCAAGATTTATCCACGTCTTGCAGTTGCAGATCAGAATGCACGCACATACAACGACATCTCGGAACTTGAAACAGGCTTCAAGGCTACCTCGATGCCTCTCTTCTTCGACGACCTGAAGGAAGTCTGCGGCAAGGCAGATATGTCTCAGGCTAGAAATAGATTCTGATGCTTCAAGCTGCAGTTATAATATCTATAGTATCCCTCGTAATAGTATCGATGGACCTCGCACTCTCAATCGTCCTCTCCAAGAAAAAGGAGGACGCTTGGGCGAAGTGGAATATTGTGCTTGCATCGACACTACTTGCGATGGCGGTATTCTACACGTTGAAGCTTGTGGCACTCTTTTTATTCTCGGGTGTTGCTCTCACTGTTCTCAACTATGTCTTCGAGGCATTCTACATAATAGATACGTCGTTTATCGTCGTCTTTATCTGTCGTTTCGCTTCCTGGCTTGTTGCGCGCCCGATGTCGAAGCTTTCAATCGTGATGACCTTTGTTGTGGGGGTGCTGTACCTAGCGTCGGCAGTTTTGACAACTATTATGGCCATACCTCTCTTGAAGACTTTCCAGCCACTCATTGCAGCGGTGAACGTTGTCTATTGCTTCTTTGTGATGCTCGCGAGCCGTAATAAGATAGAGAATAAGCTTGTGAAGAATGTTGTTTTGACTTTCTCCATAATTACGCTCACAACAATTCCTTTCCTTGCACTTTCTGCATTCTTCGTTGAATGGAGAAACCTTGCTTTCTCAATAATCGTTGCAGCCTACTACATCATGTATCTTGTATTCATGTTTATTGCAATTGAAAAGGCCGAGGCTGATGCAGCAAAGAGAAAGAGGGTTGGTGAACCGAAGTGGGAGGACTATGCAGAGTACAAGATTACCGAAAGGGAATTTGAAGTCATAAAACTCATCAAGAAGGGAATGACGAACAAAGAAATTGGGTACGAATTGAAAATCAGCGTCAATACAGTCAATAACCATATTGCTAATATCTTCCAGAAGACAGGTGTCAAGTCCAGAATAGATTTACTCAATGTTCTCCAGGAGGCAACCTGGTGAGAAAGGACCTTCCATACGTCTTTTCGGTTCCTGAAAAATGGTACTCGAGTGTCAAAAAAGATGAAGGCCCCCTTCTCAAGGCATCGCGTTCGTTCTCGCTTCTCCATCCCTCGAATAGAAGGGCGGTTTTACTTATCCACGGCTACACAGGATACCCCGGCGAGCTTGTTAGGCCTGCTGAGGATTTGTTCCTCTATGGCTTTGACGTCTTTGTTCCCCGCCTTCCGGGGCACGGAACAAGAGGAAGCGACTTCATAAAGAGCTGTTTTGACGACTGGCTTGAAATGCCAAGAAAGGCAATAGAAGACCTTCTTTCGCGCTACGATGATGTCTATGTTGTCGGCCACTCAATGGGCGGGGCGATATGCTCCATCCTACTTTCCGAGAACGACAGAATAAAGAAGGGTGTTCTGACTTGTCCCTCTTATGCCATCCCGGGACTCGATGAGAAGAGTGTGAGATATTTAAAGCTTATAAGTCCTTTCAGAAAGAAGATAAGAAAGGAGTGGAAAAACGACCCGGAGTACAGAATGCACTACGAGGATGCACCAATCGACGATGAGGCACTTGGAAGGGAGTATTGGTCATACCTCTACCCGAGGCAGCTGTTATCACTTCATAGGCTGGCTCTTATGTCCTCGTCTGAGGTGTCGAAAATAAAGTCTCAGACCTTAATTATCGAAGCCGGTAACGACAGAGTTGTAGACAACAGTTATACAGACGATATTACTTCCTCCAACAGTAACATAAAGCGAAGTGTAGTGCCCTCGGCTACACACTTCATCTATTACGACAAAGTGGAAGGAACGGAGGATAGGGCTGTCTCCCTTACGCTCGATTTTCTCTCTTGAGAATACACTCCTCCATTGCCGTTTAGGAGGAGAAAGGTTGGTATATAATTATGATTGAGTACGGTGTTGAAGACTACGAGGAAAAATTCAAGCGTGTTGAGGAGAACAACGATAAGCTCTTAACGCTATTCGAGAAAAGCCTTTGTGGCCTTTCGGAGAAAACAATAGAACAACATCTATCGAATGCGTCTCTCTTTCTTAATGAATTTTTCTACCGCGAAGGACTTGAGGACCCCGAGGAAGGATCAGCCTACATATATTCCTTCTTCGACTTCTTTGTCAGAAAGTGCCTCTGGTCTTCGCCAAATAGTGTAAAGCAGCTCGCTGCAAGCATGAAGAAATTTTATAAGTGTTTGTACCAGAACGGGATAGTTGACGCCGAGGCATTGGAGAATGTACTAGAAACAATTCGCGATGGACTTGAGGAGTGGATGGCTGATAGTGATACCTCCTACTCATCCTGGGATTGGTGAAAGCGCGGCTGTACTACTATAATCTGTCTTTTCTTCAAATGTGATGTTTTCTCCTCTTTTGATATGTCTCTCTTTCGCTGTTGTTCTTTTCTTCTCAACAGTTTAGAATTTCCATATTACAAATTTAGGAGAAAACGATGGAAGTTCGTGTACGCTACGCCCCGTCGCCAACTGGGCTGCAGCATATTGGCGGTATTAGAACCGCATTATTCAATTACTTTTTCGCTAAATCTATGGGAGGGAAGTTCATTCTCCGCATAGAAGACACAGACAGGGAGCGTTATACAGAGGAGTCACTTCAGGACCTTTATGATACTCTCGAGTGGCTTGGAATCAAATGGGATGAAGGCCCTGTCGTAGGTGGACCTTACGGCCCTTACGTCCAGTCTGAAAGATTCGATATCTACAAAGAATATGCCGAGAAGCTTGTTAGGGACGGCAAAGCTTATTATTGCTATTGCTCACCCGAGAGGCTTGAACAATTGAGAAAGGAGCAGACTGAGTCAAAAAGCCAATACCAGGGCTATGACAGGCATTGCGCTAATCTCACTGAAGAGGAGAGAAAGGAACTCGAGGCCCAGGGGATTAAACCTGTTATAAGGCTTAAGGTCCCTACAGAGGGAAAAACCACATTCCATGACGTCATCATGGGTGACATAACACGTAAGAACAAGGATGTGTCCCCCGACCCGATTCTTTTGAAGTCAGACGGTTTCCCGACCTATCATCTAGCAAACGTAATCGATGACCACATGATGGGAATTACACACATAATGCGTGCTCAGGAGTGGATTCCGTCCGGGCCACTGCACATTCTTCTTTATGAAGCATTCGGCTGGGAGCCCCCGATTTACTGCCACCTTCCAATGGTAATGGGTAAGGACGGCCAGAAACTGAGTAAGCGCCACGGCTCGACTGCTGTCAGAGACTTCAGAGAAAAGGGATACCTACCTGAAGCTATAATCAACTATGTTACCCTTGTGGGATGGGCTCTTGATGATAAAACGGAGTTCTTCTCAAAGGAAGAGCTCGAAAAGTGCTTCAGGCTGGAGAATATCCACTCAGCCCCGGCAAAGTTCGACTACTCCAAGCTTGACTGGTTCAACGGCCAGTACATAAGACGTAAGAGCGACGAGGAACTCGCTTCTCTATGTCTGCCGTACTTCATAAAGGCCGGCTATGTTTCTGTTGAACCAAGTGATAAGGAAAAGGCGTATATCCTCTCCCTCATGCCGAGTGTCAAGGAAAGAATGAAGACACTCTCCGACTGTGTACCGCTTACATCATTCTTATTTGAAGATAAGCCTATACAAGATAAGGCAGTGTATGTGGCAAAGGGGTCGGACGAGGAGAATACTCTTACGGCCCTTGAGACGGGATCAAAAATCCTTATAGACGGACTCGAGAGCGGGAAGGACGAGAAGACAATCGAAGAGGAGTTATGTGAGCTCTCGAAGAGCCTTGGCATTAAAGTCAATGGAGTCTTCCAGCCTATAAGAGTTGCGCTCACAGCTTCAACGGTCTCGCTTCCTCTCTTTGATTCAATCAGACTTCTTGGAATGGATGAGACTAAAAAGAGACTCGAAAGAGCAGTGAAATTTTTGAAGGAGAATTAATTATGGCAGATACAGTAGTAACAATGGATAAAATAATATCATTATGTAGGAGAAGAGGATTCATCTTCCAGTCATCCGAGATATATGGCGGACTCAACGGCGCTTATGACTACGGTCCGATGGGCGTTGAACTCAAGAATAACATTCGTGATTTCTGGTGGAAGGAAATGACAAGGATGCACGACAATATCGTCGGGCTCGACGCATCCATATTGATGCACCCACGTGTATGGGAAGCTTCGGGGCATGTATCGAACTTCACAGACCCGATGGTCGATTGCAAGGTCTGTAAGTCACGTTTCCGCGCTGATCAGATTGACCTCAATGCTCCATGCCCTGTCTGTGGTAACAGAAACTCCTTTACTGAGCCGAGGAACTTCAACCTTATGTTCGAGACTCATATCGGGGCAAATAGGGATGCAGCATCAGTTGTCTACCTCAGACCGGAAACAGCACAGGGAATCTATGTAGACTACAAGAACGTTCTGCAGTCAAGTAGAGTGAAGGTTCCGTTTGGAATTGCACAGGTTGGTAAGTCCTTCAGAAATGAAATCACGACAAAGAACTTCATCTTCCGCTCATGCGAGTTCGAACAGATGGAAATGCAATTCTTCTGTAAGCCCGGAACAGACGAGGAGTGGTTCCCCTACTGGAGAGCAGAGAGAATGGCATTCTACTCCAAGATGGGTATTCACCCGGAGCACCTCAGATGGCATCAGCACGGTCCAGATGAACTAGCATTCTATGCAAAGGATGCTTACGACATTCAGTTCTTGTTCCCGATGGGATGGCAGGAGCTCGAGGGCGTCCATTCACGCACAGACTACGACCTCACACAGCATACAAAGTTCAGCGGCAAGGACCTTACTTATCTTGATCCGGAGACAAACGAGAGATATATCCCGTACGTTGTCGAAACATCAGCAGGTCTTACACGTAACGTTCTTATGGCACTCAGCGATGCATATGACGAGGAGCCGACACCGGAAGGAGATACAAGAACAGTACTTCATTTCCATCCTCTCATTGCACCTGTCAAGGTTGCAGTTCTTCCTCTTGTCAAGAAGGACGGACTTGCAGAGTACGCACAGAAGCTCGATAAGGACCTCAGAAATGACTTCACAACATACTACGACCAGAGCGGTGCTGTCGGTAGAAGATACCGCCGTCAGGATGAAATCGGAACTCCTTACTGCGTAACGGTCGATTACCAGACACTCGAAGACCAGACAGTCACCGTCAGATTCCGTGACTCCATGAAGCAAGAGAGGGTTGCTGTATCGTCACTTGTTCCGTTCATCAACGAAAAGATTAAAGAGTACAAGAGGGTATAAGCAATGAATAAGGCTTTACATGTATTATTTGAGAGAGGATTTATCAAAGACTGCACAAACCTTGACGGGCTAAGCGACCTCATGGATAAGGAGAGCGTCTCCTTCTACTGCGGAACAGACCCGACGGGACCTTCTCTCCACGTTGGTCATATCGTGCCGTTTTTTGCAATGCACCACCTTCAGATGTACGGTCATAGGCCTCTTGCTCTTGTTGGCGGAGGCACTGGTCTTATCGGAGACCCGTCAGGAAAGACGGAGATGAGAAAGATCCTTCCTGTTGAGGAAATCAACAGGAATGCCCAGAATATTGCAAAGCAGCTTTCAAAGGTTGTCGATTTCTCATCTAATCCTCCCGAGGGCTATGGAAAAGCACAGGTTGTGAACAACGCCGACTGGCTTGTGGACCTCAACTACATCTCATTCCTTCGCGACGTTGGAAAGTATTTCTCGGTCAACAGAATGCTTACGTTCGAAGGCGTTAAACAGCGCCTTGAGAGAGGATTGAGCTTCATCGAGTTCAACTATCAGCTTCTGCAGTCATATGACTACAAGATGCTCAACGAGAAGTATGGAACAAGACTGCAGATAGGCGGTGCCGATCAGTGGGGTAACATCGTCGCAGGAATCGACCTTATTCAGAGAATGGGCGGCGAGGAATGCTTCGGCCTGACCTTCAACCTCATAATGCGTGCCGACGGTAAGAAGATGGGAAAGAGCGAGAAGGGTGCAGTATTCTTGGATCCTAATCTCTATTCTCCTTACGACTTCTACCAGTATTGGAGGAATGTCTCTGACGAGGACGCAATCAAGTTCATGAAGCTCTTCACATTCATGGACCTTGACGAAATCAAGGAATATGAGGACCCGAAGAGGAATATAAACGAAGCAAAAGCAAGACTAGCCTACGAGATAACCAGAATCATCCACTCCGAAGAGGAGGCCGAAAAGGCTAAGGATGCAGCAGCATCGCTTTTCTCAGGTGCGGGAAATAGTGAACACCTTCCGACAGTAAAGCTCGAAAAAGCTCTATTTGAAAATGGAATCGGAGTACTCGACCTCTACACAAAGAGCGGGCTCACACCTTCCAATGGCGAAGCAAGAAGGCTTATCACACAGGGAGGCGCTGAAATCAACGGCGTCAAGGTGACTGACATAAAGAAGGTCTACTCGCTTTCTGATGCTGAGGGCGGTGCATTCCTTTTGAAGGCCGGCAAGAAGAAGTTCATGAGAGTTATTCCTGAATAGGAGGAACTATCAGAAAGATAAAGGCTTGGGGAGAAAAATCCTCAGGCCTTTTTTTAACAATTATACGGGTAGATTGAGAAGGGGGAAATCAACTTCATCAGAGATGAAGGAACACATATAGAGTGGAAAATACTTTATCTTTCCTCTTTCTTCTATATTACAGTCTCCAAATACAAAGCCTTCCGGTATTTCATATTCTGTGTTTTCTACAACCTTATTAATTGCACTGTGGACATAGTAATCCTTCCCGCTTTTGACTTCTATGGGGAGAATAGCACCTTTATACTCGATAACGAAGTCGAGCTCGCCACTTCCGTGCTTGGAGTAGAAATGTGATGGATAGCCGTGTGCATTGAGCTCTTCGGCGACAAAGTTTTCAGCGACTCCCCCGAGATTCAATTTTTCGTTGTCTAAAAGAATCTTTGCTCTGAAATTATTCCCAGATTGGCATGTTAATAGCCCTACATCAGAAGAATAGAGCTTCAAGAGGCTGCTCTTTTCATTTTGTTTGAGTGAAATCCTGGGCTCAGTTGTGTTTACAGTAGCAATTGCAACCCCTGCATACTTTAGCCATAGAAAACCGCTCTCCAGTTTTTCAAACCTCAATTTCTGCTGTACATCACAATAATTGAAGCGTTTGTTCTGCTTCAAAAGTTGGGACGGAATCTGATCATAGATGGCACTCAGCATCATTTTTTTTTGTCTTCAGTCTCATATTTTGTGAAGTCAACCTTGTATTGCCTTATGATGTTCTCCTGTATATTTGTGATTTCACCGACATTCCCCGTTCTTACATATTCATCAACTGCGAGAGGCATGCCTTCTCTAACACGTAATGCCTTTTACACTTTTTCAAGGGAAAATAGAGGTTTTTATACACTTTTGCAAGGAAATATCA
>CAVJEL010000027.1:0-21035 GCA_963648635.1 Ruminococcus intestinalis | reverse complement strand
ATCCCAATCGAAGTCAATGACCAGCTTGTCGTAGAGTTCTACTCAAAGTAAGCCTAAGTCTGATAGACGAGTCTTCGCATCCGGCCACATTCCGGGTGAAAACAGGAAAGAACAGGCCACATTCCAAATTGCCCTCTTTCTTGAGCATTTTCTGGCGGCTACCCTCAAAAACGGAAAATGTGAATACTCTTCTGGAGCTCCCGTTCGTCGGGGGCTTTTTCACGCCCTCATTTCCAGTTGACGGAGAATGAGAGACTATCGTTTAAAAGTAAGAATGATATAACAGGGAATGTATAAGATGCGCTTTTCTCTCCCGTCTTTTCGGCTCCTTCGACCTTTGTAATTGTGCCGGGAGTCGTAATCTTTATTGTGACTGTGCTCTTCTCTAGTGCATCCCTGCTCTCTTCACCGAGGAGGAATGTAATCATTTCGATATACTCCTCTTCGGTCATGCCGTTGGAGTACTCCGGGCCATAGACCTCGAAGTTGCTGTCGCTGAGGAACGGGATTACTTCTTTTATCTCGCTGTAGTTCTCCATGTTAAGATTGAATGAAAGCGAAGTCGATGTAATCTTTAGTATGGAGTTGTTATCGCCGTTATTGAGGTCCTTCATGAGTTTCTCAAGCGATATGTAATCGAATGTCAGGATATATCTCTTTCCGTCCCCGTCGGTTGTAAGGGTAACGCCTGTTGAACTCGAGGAGTCATTGACTGCAGAGGCAAAACCGCCTATTGCATTATCCATTATCTCACTTCCACTTTCACTCTCCGAGAGTGACGACAAATCTTCGAGAACTGAGAGGAAAAAGGGCTCAACACTCACGTCGGTTGTGGATGTGCCGGAAAATCCTGTCGAGGCTGTTATATCCTCGGTAACGACACAGGAGGAGAGAAGAAGGATAAGTATGGAAACAAGAACGGCTGTTTTTTTCATACTTTGAATTCTAAGTCACTATTCTTCTTTGGTGAAGTTATATTGTCAAACTCCACATTAAAAACAATCATTGTCTCCACTAGACTTATTTTTCTTATAGTGGTAATAGAATAGGGCCACACTCGGGGGGATAAATGAAAAAAGCATTATTACTACTCACATTATTTACTCTTACAACGCTGTCGCTCTTTGCTTCTTGGGACGGAACATACCAATGGATTAACACTACAAATAAAACCAACAGGGGAAAGGTCAAGGACCTTACACTTCGTGTTGAAAGCGTTGATGAAGATTACCTATATAATATGTATCTCATCCTTGATGATGGTGAGTACAGAGTATTTCCCCTCGTAGAACCGTCGTCTCCGACATACTCCGAGTGGCACGATTACGACGAGGACTCAAGCGAGGCTGAGGCCTTCAAGAAGAATAACAAGAGGATGAACACCACAATCGTACCGCCCGGAAAATGGAAGATGGGGGAGATTAAGGCAAGCGAGGACTATATCTACACAACGGTAATTGCATCGGCATTCAACATTCATATTACAGTTGCGGTCGAGTATGCATTCTCACTTGACGAAAACGGCAACAAACAATTAACTTTCTCAATGGACGCTGACCAGGATATAGCAAAGGGAAAGTTCTTCCAGAATCCTGAGAAGGGAAGCGACGGTAAGTTCACACTTACATGTATAGATTAGTAAGGAGGGTGCATTTTGATTGCCGACCCCAATAAGAAGACGCTCATTATCGTAGAGTCGCCCACAAAGGCAAAGACGATAAAGAAATATCTACCGGAAAGCTGTACTGTGATGGCTTCTCTGGGCCATATCGTTGATCTCAATCCCAGTCCAGATCCGAAGGACAAGGGAATTTACGGCATCGATGTAGATAACGGCTTCAAACTTGACTACAGAATTGTCGAGGGTAAGGAGAAACTCATTTCCGAGCTCAAAAGCGCACTCAAGAAAGTTGATCAGCTAGTGCTAGCAAGTGATGAGGACCGTGAGGGAGAAAGCATTGCCTGGCACTTATACAACACTCTCAAGCCTGAAGTTCCAGTCTACAGGATGGTCTTCCATGAAATAACGAAGAAGGCAATAACCGAAGCTTTCTCCTCCTGCAGAGATATAGACATGAATCTTGTTTATGCCCAGGAGGCAAGGCGTGTCGTCGACCGTCTTCAGGGTTACGGTATCTCCCCGATTCTCTCTCGTAAACTCGGGGGAAAGTATTCGGCGGGGCGAGTGCAGTCTCCGGCTTTGAAGCTTATCGTTGAGAAGGAGAATCAGCGTCGTCGTTTCAAAGCTTCCGATTATGCTTCAGTCACCGCTCATTCTGATACATCCCCGTCATTCACCGCAACCCTTGTCACAATAGGGGATGAAAGTGTTGCTTCACCCAAGAGCTTTAATGCTGAAACGGGAGACGTAAAGAAAGGAGTAAAGGTCCTGACACTCGAAGAGGGAAAGAAAATCAGTGAAGAGATTGAAGGAAAAGAGGCTGAGGTAAAGAGCGTTGTTCAGACAAAGAAGACGGAAAAACCTCCAATGCCTTTTACAACATCAACGCTCCAGATGGACGGCACAAGAAAACTGGGGAAGAGCGCCAAGGAAATAATGGCGATTGCACAGCGCCTCTATGAGAATGGATTTATCACATACATGCGTACAGACAGTCCCACTCTCAGCGGGGAATGCATTCATGCTGCAGCGGAGTATATAAAGGAAAGCTACGGGGACGCACTCCTGGAAGTCAGACAGTACAAGGCTAAAACACTCGGCGCACAGGAGGCCCATGAGGCTATAAGACCTTCCGGTGATAGATTCCGCACTCCCGATGAGACAGGCCTCAAGGGAGACGAACTCAAGCTCTACACTCTCATATGGAAAAGAACGATTGCGTCCCAGATGAAGGACTCTGTCAAAGCCGTCACATCAGTAAAGCTCCAGAGCGGGGAGTACGGTTTCTCGGCAAGCGGGTCGGTCATCCTATTCGATGGCTATAGGCGTGTTTATATGGCTTCATCCGACACTGTTGAGGAGAAGGAGGAGACCCTTCCTCCTCTCAAAGAAGGAGATAAGATAAAACTCATCAACGCAGAGGCTAAGGGAAATACCACTCAGCCTCCTCACCGCTACACTGAAGCGTCACTTGTGCAGAAACTTGAGAGCGAGGAAATCGGGAGGCCGTCAACATATGCAACTATAATATCTACATTGATAGACCGCGGTTATGTCGTGAGGCAGAACACGACACTCATCCCGACATTCACAGGGTTCTTCGTGGAGGCATTCCTCGAGAAGAGTTTCCCGCGTTACATAGCATATGACTTCACGAAAGATATGGAGGCCGGACTCGACAGAATAGCGAGCGGCGAAGAGGAGAAGGAAGATTACCTATCTCAGTTCTGGTTCGGAAAGGAGAGGAAAAATGGGACTAAGTGAAGACCTCAGGAATGTCGGTGAAACCATAAGTGCGGGGGAGGCGAAAAGCCTCAAACTCGAAGGCCTTAAGAACCAGTTTACTCATGACGGCGAGACTGTGACATATGAAATCAAAATCGGCAAGTTCGGCCCTTACATCCTGACATCCCTCACAGACGAGAATGGAAAGGCGTTGATGCGCTCGATTCCTCCTCAGATGTTTCCCGGAACCTTCAGCGACGAAGACGCAGCCTCTCTTGTCTTCCCTCCTGAGGAGGAGAGCGAGATTCTATTCGGCCGCTATGCTCTGAAGAAGGGCCGCTACGGCGACTACTTTGAGCGCCTATCCGACGGTGAGACTGTCACATGGCCGAAAGCAATGAAGAGAAGCGCGAAGGATGCGACGGAGGAGTATATCGACATGCTTTTCTCGCTTCCTAAAACCATCGGCTTCGATAAGGACAACAATGCCGTTACCCTCAAACTCGGTCCCTACGGTTTCTATGCCCAGTACAACGGAAAGAACTACAAAGTCAGCGACCCGCTTTCAATTACGGTTGAGCAGATTATCGAGCCCAAGGACGCACATCTTGTGAAGGGTGAGCACAATGGAGAGCCAATCGCCCTCCAGAGCGGACGCTACGGGTTATATATCAAATACGGGAACGAAAATATCCCGATTTCCAGCAAGGACAAGAAAGACCCTGAGTCATTGACACTTGACCGTCTTAAGGAGATTGTCGACGCCTACAAAAGCGGAAATGACAAGAAGAGCAATGCCGAGCGTGAGTTCTCTCCAGTCGACAGCGTTACTCCTTTCCTTATAAACGGTAACTACGGTTACTACATAAAGTGGGGAAAGGAAAACGTTGCACTGAGTAAGGAAGAGAAGGAGAATCCTTCATCCCTTACAGATGAAAGGGTGAAGGAGATAATTGCCGAGTACAAGACAAAGCCTAAAACCAAGAAGGGTAAATTCACTTCGCGCAAGAAAGCCTGACTTCTCACTCTGAAAAGAGCTTATCCATCGTTATCGTGGTGGCGAATATCGAGCTGTAGTTGTTGTAGTTCAGCCCGAATGTTGTAATCAGCGTATTGTGTATCGACATTCTCTTTGGAATCAGGGAGGAAAGAATTACTTCCCTCTCTTTGAGCTTTTCGTAGTAGCTCTTGTCTACAGTATATTTTGTGTTGTAGAACTTGATTTCGCACATATTCAACACGTTGTCATTTCTCTTGATGAGGAGGTCAATTTGTGTGTCGCTGTCTGCCCATGACGAGATTGAGGAGACTACGCCACTTATTCCCAGTGCTGATTTAATTGCCTTGATATGGTTGAAACAAACGTTTTCGAAGGCATACCCGCGCCATGAGATAATCGATTGATTGAGTATATTTTCCTTCCAGAATTCGCTCGATATCGAGTCTTTGTTTTCCACAAACTTCAGATAGAATATGCAGAAAGGATCAATGAGCCGGTAGTATTTCTGAGTCTTCTTCATTCCGAACGGAACATACTTCAATACGAATGAGCTTGCCTCAAGGGTCATGAGATCCTTTGAAAGATGTTCGTTGTCTGTTCGCTTCAACTCCTCGGCTATTTCTTTACGGGAAAATCCCATGCTTCTTCTCGCCAGTAGTTTGACAATTGCCGTAAGCGGGGAGGGATTTGTAAATGTAGAGGCAAAGAGGCGCTCGAACTCGAATCTGAGCTTTGCATTGTCCTGGAAAAACAGTAGGTCTATATTCTGTGCCAGGCTTAAACGGGAGGAAAAATACTCCAGATAATACGGAATGCCGCCAAGTATCATATAAGACTGTACTATGTCATAATCTGAGAGCTTCACATTCTTGTGCTCCAGGAATTCCCTGCATTCTTTTAGTGTGAACGGCTCGAGTTTTATCTCGTATGTCACTCTGTTATATAAGCCACCATGATTGTTGATTAGACTGTCAAGGATCCACGAAGTTGCACTTCCGCTTACTATTAAAAGAAGATTGTTCTTTTTGCATCCCCAGTTGTTCCAGAATCCTTCAAGCGCAGAAATGAATCCGGAGCGGGGTGTATCCATCCACGGAAGTTCATCAAGAAAGACAAGAATCTTTTCGTCTGTTTTCTTATCAAGAAACATCTCCAGCATGAAGAATGCTTCAAGCCAGTCCTTTGGAATGTGCTTTTCTTCCATCCCCTGACGCAGGAGCGAAAAATAGAATTGCTTGAGCTGTGCTTTTATGCCCCCATCCGGGCTCGATAGGCCTGTGTGGCCGAAGGTGATTCTCCCTCCGAATGTCTGATTGATAAGATATGTTTTCCCGACTCCCAATCTGCCGTATAGTGCAACAAATTCCGGCTTCGGACTTTCATACAGTCTTTCGAGTTCTTCTCTTTCTCTTTGTCTTCCAACCATAGCTCCATTTTATGAGCATGATAACATCCGGTCAAGTTGAAAAAGTTGAAGTTTTCGCCCGTTTAAGCCATGATTTTGCTTTTAAAACGGCGAAGAGTTGCACTTTTTTTGAGTTTTCGCCGGTTTGATGCATATCAGGGCAATGGAAAAGCCAGACTGAAAGGCCCTACAGATAGTGTTGAGACGCTTAGAAAATATATGAGAGTGCGATAAGAATAACAGCTGTTGCCGTTGGTACTGTGTATGTGTCCCTTCCGTCTTTGCTTACGAGTTCAACATATGCGGATACCGGCGCTGTGATGAGGGGGTAGAACACAATTTCATACCATACTCTGTTACCGCTTAAAAGAAGGCCGACTGCACCTGATGCAAATGCAGATACGAGCATTGCGGTACTTCCCTCAATGCTTTTGTTCCTGTCGGCAAATGGGATATCTACCTTATGTTTACCCAGTCTTCTTCCGACGATGGAAGCGGAGGCATCTCCGACTCCCCACATGAGTACGGCGCAACACAGAAAGTCGGGGCGTTTGAAGATTCCCCAGCAGAAAAGAGAGAGTGCGCTGTACATTCCGAAGAGCTCGATAAGGCTTTTCTTTACTTCGCCATTTTTCTTCTCGATAAAGAGGTCCGAATACCATTTCTTCTTCTCGAAAACCAGAAGGAGGGGATAGACAACAGTGGCAAAGAGAATAGACGAGAGTGCGGCGTAATACCATGTATCTGCAACTATCGTCATCTCAACAAGGGACGAGAATGCGATGAGATGCAACAGCTTACGGAATATGTCGCGCGGAAAGTTCTTGAAGATGATGCGGATGATAACAAGCACAACAGCCCCGAAGAAAACATACTCCGAAAACTCGAGTACACATTCGAAAATGCTTTTTATCATATTCTCTGCTTCCATCTTCAGCTTTTTCCTCTTAACTGGAATGTAATACAGAATGGATGAGTGAGCAAGAAAAGATGGTCCCAAGCAGAATCGAACTGCCATTTAGTCCTTCGGAGGGACTTGTTCTATCCATTGAACTATGGGGCCGGGTTAAATAAAAAGCCCTATAGGAGGGCATTTGATGGTCCCAGGCAGAATCGAACTGCCATCTAATCCTTAGGAGGGATTTGTTCTATCCATTAAACCATGGGGCCGACTGACTTGATTATAGAAAAGTGGGGGAAAGTGTTCAATAGAGAGTTCTTTTCTTTATTGCACTATTATCATAAAATGGGAAAAGGAGAAAAGTATGACAGTTTCAAAGAGAATGACACCGAATCCGGTAACATGTACCCCAGATACTCCGGTCTTCGAAGCGAGCGAGATAATGAAGAGAGAGGGAGTCCAACGTCTTCCTGTCCTTGATGAAAGCGGCAATCTTGTCGGCATTGTAAGCGAGAAGAACATCATCAATGCAAGTCCCAACGGCAAATTGAGTATGGTTGAATTTGCCCATCAGCTTTCACTACTCAAAGTCGGCGATGTCATGAGTCGGGAAGTCATCACCGTTTACACAGATGACCCCATCGAACAGGCTGCAAGAAAGATGTGCGATCAGGATGTATCGATTCTCCCTGTCATCGACTACAACGGAAAGCTTGTCGGCGTTGTCACACGCTCAGATCTTTTCAAACTCCTATTGGAACTCTTCGGAACACGTCACTACGGCGTCAGGGTATGTTTCAGCATAAAGGACCGCCCCGGTGTTGTTGCAACAGTTTCGGAGGCACTCCATAAACTGGGTGCGAATATAATCAGTATCGGGAATCTCGATACCGAGATGGGATATTCAACCATCATAATGAAAGTAAACGGCATAGATAAGGAAGTCTTGAGGGAGGCAATCAAGCCCCTTGTCGATTCCGTTCTGGATATCAGGGAAGTATAAGTGTCAAAGAAGAACAGGGGAACATCTTCCGTAAAGGATAAAGAAGAAAAAGAAAACCTATCCTCTTCTCCTTTCGCATCAATTGTGTTGAAGGAGAAGAAGGAGGAGAAAAAAGAGAAGAAGAGCCCGGGAACAAAGAAGCCGGGTGAGATTGTCCACGGCTACAATCCCTCTCTTTCCTTTGCTGACATTCTTTCTTCCTATGAAAAGACAGGTAACCCTTACACCCTCCCTAAGAAGAGCACCCAGAGCTCCAAGAGCTTCGGCGATATCCTCGATGAATGGGAAAACGGCACAAGTAAAAAGCCTAAAACAAAAGAGATAAAGAGGGAGAGTGGACTCTCGTCCTACAAGGCAACACGTTCCTTTGAATCAATATTAAGCGAGTACGAAGGTATATACAGAGAAAAGAACGAGGAAAAGAAGAAGAGGGCGAAAGGTGCTGACAAGGCCGAGTGCGACGAAATGCTCCGTACTTCAACTCTTTTTCTCGAGGATGAAGACGAGACAGTTCCTCAAAATGTATCGTGGTCGGTAGTCGGCGGCAGAAACCCATCCTTCAAGCGTGAAGAACCACAGAAAGAGAAGGAGGCTAAGGTTTATAAGCGCTCATCTTCATCTTACACTCCATCAACTTCCTTTTCAGATATCCTCTCCGACTACGAGAATTCCAAGAGAAAGAAAAAGGAAGAGGAGAAAACAACACATCCTGAGAGTGCAGTTATAAAAGAGGAAGAAAAAGTCGTCAAGGAAACTTCATTCTTCATCGAGGACGATGAGACTGAGGTCCCGTCAAATGTTTCATGGTCGGTTATCGGCGGCAGGAATGAAAACTTTGTCCGTGTTGTCCCTGAAGAGGAGAATGCGGAGGATAAGAAGGAAGAGAAAACGCCGAAGAAGACGAGTGAGTATAAACCCTCCGTCTCTTTTGCCGACATCCTCTCGTCCTATGATAAGAAAAAGGCTCAAAGCAACGAGGAAATAGCAGAAATAAAGGATGAAGAAATAGTAAAGGAAGAGACAATTGAGCCATCCTCTCCATTCTTCATTGATAGCAAAGAGGATGAGGTGCCGTCAAATGTTTCCTGGTCGATTATCGGCGGGGCCAACAAAAACTATACGCGTCCTGTAGAAGAAGAAAAGCCTATAGAAGAGAAAGAAGAGAAGAAGGAGATTAAAACAACTTCCCCCAAGTACACTCCGACAGCATCGTTCTCGTCAATTCTATCAACATATGAAAAGAAGACGGACAAGAGGGAAAAGACCTTCAGCGAAATTATGGAGGAGAAGGGGGACGGCAGAAAAAAGAAGGCTTCTCTCTCCATCAATGAATTGAGGCGTATGAATGTCCAGGCCACCCTTGACCTTCACGGTGAGACTCAGAGTGACAGTGCCACTATGATATCTTCATTTGTAGATGAATGCGTCGAGCATGGGCTAAGGAAGATATCGATTATCACAGGAAAGGGACTTCACAGTGAAAACGGAAACGGGGTCCTCAAGGATCTTGCCCTGTCGCTTCTTACTCAATCCGAGCACGTTCAGGAGATAAGCCCTGCTCCCCTTTCAAGGGGTGGCGGCGGTGCTCTATGGGTAATTCTCAAGGAAAAGAAAGAAGAGAATTGAACTTTTGTCCCGAAGATTAAGAGATTACAGCAGAGAGGAGAGGAATATCTTCTCGAGAATGGGTAAAAATCAACGTTTTCTATTGCCCCGGGGTGTCTCATCCCACATAATTTCCTTAAATGTGACCTCGAGACACATGAGGGGGAGAGCTTGAGCTGGATAGATGAATGCTATGAATATTATTACAACATGGGTTATGCCGAGGGGTATGCTATAGGGTTCCTTACTGGGTTGACCAAAGTTTATCTTACTCAGGCAGCAAATGGAATTGTTATTCCTAAAGAGGATGTACTTGAGGCTGTCACAAAATGCACTGAGAATTTCATGAGGTACCAGGAGAAATATCTCGCCTGACTCAGATAAGTCTTCTTTGATGGAAATTGAGGGAAAGAAAAACGGGCATCTGCCCGCTTCTTATCTTTCTCTGTAGATGATTCTGCCCTTTGTAAGGTCATAGGGTGAGAGTTCGACTTTTACTGTGTCACCCGGCACTATACGTATGTAGTGCTTTCTCATCTTGCCGGACAGATGGGCAAGGATAACGAGGCCGTTTGTTAATTCAACGCGAAATGTCGTGTTGGGGAGTGCTTCTTTTACAACACCTTCTACTTCAATTGCTTCTTCTTTAGCCATTCTTACTCCTGATTTTTAAAACCTTGAACAGTTTAGACATAGTGAGAGTGTTGTGTCAATTATGAAGAGTGCGTGAAGATGGTAGTTTGTCTTCTTTGTTTCTTTCTCCTTTCGATTTCTTTCTCCGGGGGATTTATTTTGAGGCAAAAAGAACTATAATGACACAACCTTACATATCGGGGAGGTGCTCATGAGCGCACTTAGGGACTATCTGAAAGAAAACAACGGCAATATAACTGACGAAATGGCTATGTATCTGGCCCAGCTCGATTTAGTGGCAAGGGTATCTGAAGAAGCTGCTGCATTAACAGTAAAAGAGCTAAAAGACCAGAGGACGAACCTCAAGCTCATCGCGAGCGAAAACTTCTCGTCCCTCTCCGTGCAGGCTGCAATGGGAAACCTTTTTACCGATAAATATGCAGAGGGTTATCCTTATCATAGATTCTATGCCGGTTGCGATAACGTTGACGAAATCGAGGCAGAGGCTGTGGAGACTGCAAAACGCCTTTTCGGGGCCGAACACGCTTACGTTCAACCGCATAGCGGGGCCGATGCCAATCTCTGTGCCTACTGGGCTATATTAAACAGCCGTGTAGAAGTTCCGGCCTTAGATGAAATGGGTGTAAAAAACCCTTCCGACATGAAGAGAGAGGACTGGAACAGAATAAGGGAGCTCTTACACAATCAGCGACTTTTGGGGCTTGACTATTATTCTGGCGGCCACCTCACGCATGGCTACAGGCAGAACATATCGGCTCAGCTCTTTGACGCCTACTCGTATTCCGTTGACAGGAACACAGGGCTTCTCGACTACGAGGAGATAAAGAGAATGGCTGAGGAGATAAAGCCTTTGATTCTCCTTGCCGGCTACTCGGCTTACCCGAGGCGTATCAACTTCAGGATTATGAGCGAGATAGCTCATTCCGTCGGTGCTGTCTTCATGGTCGATATGGCACACTTTGCAGGCCTTGTTGCAGGAAAGGTCTTCGAAGGCGACTACGACCCCGTCAAGTGGGCTGATGTCGTAACGACGACAACGCACAAAACTCTCCGCGGCCCCAGAGGCGGTATGGTGCTCTGCAAAGAGGAGTTTAAAGAATCTGTCGATAAGGGTTGTCCGCTTGTAATAGGGGGGCCGCTACCACAGGTGATGGAAGCAAAACTCATTGCACTTAAGGAAGCAGAAAGGGATGAGTTCAAACGCTATGCAGAAAAAATCGTCGAGAACTCGAAAACAATGGCAGAGGAGTTCATCGCACTCGGCGTGAAGGTCCTCACCGGTGGAACAGACAACCACTTGATGCTTATCGACGTATCTCAGTTGGGACTCAACGGCCGTATGGCGGAGAGTGTCCTCAGGGAGTGCGGAATAACACTTAACCGTAATGCTCTTCCTTTCGATAAGAACGGCGCATGGTATACTTCCGGCCTCAGAATAGGAACAGCTGCAGTAACAACCCTCGGTATGGGGGAGAGTGAGATGAGAGAGATTGCCTCAATCATCACATCTGTATTAAAGAATGCAGAGCCGTTAGTCCTCACAAAGGGCGAGAAAGCAGGTGAGAAGAGCAAGAACAAGGCGAAGGTAAGGGCGGAAGTTAAAGCCGATGCAAGAAAACGTGTGGCTGAACTTCTTGGAAAGTATCCACTTTATAAGGAACTGGATCTGGAATACCTTGAAAAGTGTTTCCCGTATAATAAGTAAAAAAGAAAAAAGCTTTGTTTGCCTTTCGGAAAGAGTGTAGTTACAATTGAGGTATGGCAAATACACTTATTAAACACGGTCTTGTTGTAGATACAGAGTGGACCCATCACAGCGATGTGCTTGTCGAGGGTTCACGCATTAAGAGAATCGCTAGGAATATCCCGCTTGAGGACTGTCCTGAGGGCACACATGTTGTCGACGCATCAGGTTTATGTGTCCTTCCGGGCATAATTGACGCCCACACTCACTATCATCTGGTGAGCCGCGGTACCGTTACCGCCGATTCATTCATCGAAGGTAGCAAACTTGCTTCCTACGGCGGTGTCACAACTGTCATCGACTTTGCTGACGACGACCACGTTTCTCTTCTCTCGTCCACCAAAAAGAGACTCAAGGAGATGACTCCGATGAGTATCGACTATGCTCTTCATCAGGGTGTCTACTCCTACAGGGATGATTTGAAAGAGGAGTTGAAGGAACTCAAAGAAAGCGGTGTCGGGGCAATCAAAATCTTCACGACTTACAAGAATGTAGGCTATATGGTCGAGAAGAGGGATGAGCTCAAGGCTATCTTCTCATATTGTAAGGAACTCGGGCTCATGGTGTGCGTACACTGTGAGGATGATAAGATAATTAGCGACATAAACGCATCCTGGAAGGGGGGATACAAGCCGATTGACCATGCTTCCCAGAGGCCGAGCGAGGCTGAAGAAGCAGCAATCAGGTATGTGGGTGAAATTGCACACGAACTCGATATGCCAATCTACATCGTCCACCTTTCATCTAAGAAGGGACTCGAGGTAGTAAGAGAACTCAGGGAAAAGGGCGTAAAGGTCATCGTTGAGACAACACCACACTATCTTCTTCTCGATAAGTCAAAGCTCGAAGGCGACAAAGGACCGTTATATGTAATGACTCCTCCTCTCAGGACAAAGGAAGACAATGAAGCGCTCCAGGAAGCATTGATTGACGGAGAAATCCAGGTTGTTGCAACCGACCACTGTGCTTTTACTTATGAGCAGAAACTCGAGAGCAACGACTGCAGGACGATATACCCCGGAATACCGGGAACCGAGGAGCTCTTACCTCTCATCTATAACTTCGGTCATGTCAGTGGTCAGTTGAGCCTCAGCCAGATAGTGAACCTCCTTTCCACAGGCCCGGCAAAGCAGTTCGGACTCTACCCGAAGAAGGGTATATTGAGGGAGGGAAGCGATGCAGATATCGTATTATTCGACCCGGCAGAAATCTGGACTATAAGCCGTGAGACAACACACTCTGCTTCAGGTTATACCCCCTACGAGGGAATGACAGTCATGGGCAGGGTTAAGATGACATACCTCAGGGGAAGACTTATCATGGGCGACGGCATCTACCTCGGCCTCGAGGGTGACGGCCAGTTTGTCAAAGCACATAGAAAATAAGTTATCAAACTGTTACAATAAGTTCCCCCGGACGGGGGACTTATTAATCAATAAAGGAGACAAGATGATTAAAGCTCTCATTTTCGACATGGACGGTGTTCTTACAGATACTGCAGCTGTCTCTGTTGAACTTGTTACATCATATTTTGAGAAAAAAGGACTGAAGATAAAGAAAGAAGATGCAGTGAAGAACCTGGGTAAGGGCATGAGGAAGATGTTCCTCGACAGCGCTGACGACATAGGTGCATCAATTGATGTAGAAGATGCTCTTACATATTCGAGACAAGTATATTCCTCACTCCTTGAAAAGAGAGTGAGGATGAAGGGCGTTAATGAGCTACTTGAGAGTGCGAAGAAAAGCGGTGTCAAAATCGCAGTTGCATCCTCGGCGCCTCTATGGCGTGTTGAGAAGAACATCTCCTCTCTCGGCCTTGACGGGAGCTACTTTGATGCAGTTATTACGGAAGAGGATATAAAGCGCAATAAGCCTTTTCCCGATATCTTCACCCTTGCCATGATCAAGCTTGGAGTCGAGGGAAAGGAGAGTGTAGTCTTTGAGGACAGTGAAGCGGGAATAATTGCCGCGAAAAGAAGTGGGGCGTATGCATGTGCACTCACAACTTCTCTTTCGAGGGATAAAGTAAAAAGCCTTTCCCCGAGTTTTATTATCGAGGACCTTGCGCACTTTCCCCAGTTTAACTCAATCGAGATGCTCGATGAGGCAGTAAAAGGGCTTATGAATATAAAGAAAGGGGCGAAGAAGTACGGCGCCAATTGGATAACTCCTCTCGAGCGTACTCTCTCTTTCTCCGTTGTCGAGAAAAATGCTATAGAAGAGGCTAAGAGAGTTATGCTCAATGCCTATGCCCCATATTCGGGCTTCAGGGTCGGTGCTGCCGTCCTCAGTGCCGCAACGGGGAGAATATATTCCGGGTGCAACATGGAGAATGCATCATATGGTGCTACAATTTGCGCGGAGAGAAACGCAATAACGACAGCTGTTGCAAACGAAGGTGCTGTCGGGATTGAGCTCGTTGTCGTGGCATCGGAGTCTATTCCTCCGGCTCAGCCCTGTGCAGTATGCCTCCAAGTTATGAGTGAATTTATCAGGCCTGAGACGCCTGTTGTGCTGGTATCTACAAAGGGGGCGGTTGAGCGCTATGTATACTCAGACCTCCTTCCACATCCTTTTGAGTTCGGAGAATAAGCGTGAAAAATAGAATCTTTTTATTATTGAGTATTGTTCTTCTGACTTTGCTCGCATCATGTTCGAGCACGAAGGACTATGTAAGTGATGTCACACTTTCATCCAGCCTCACGATAGAAGAAAAACTTGAATACTACGGCGGAACACATGTCACGGTTGACCTTCCGGAGATGTACTTTGACGGAGATGAATGGAAGGAGAGGATGCTCACTCTTATAGATGAGGCCGAGGACTACATTCTCATTTCAACCTTCCTCGGTTCCTCATCTCCGACTCTTGAGGATATTTATGAGAAACTCGAGGAGAAGGCCCTTTCCGGCGTTGACGTATATTTCATAATCGACGGCACGTCCAATCTCGATATGACGGAGACACGCTTTGTCATGACGCCTCTCAATTACCTCAGGGAAAGCGGTGTCAATCTTCTTATCTACCAGCCGTTGAGCTTCACGCACTTTGTCAACCCATCCTCACTTGTCGTCCGTGACCACCGCAAGATGATGGTGATTGACGGACGCATTGCCGCAATCGGGGGCATGAACGTCAACTACATATCTATGGGTGCTGGAGAAAAGAGCCAGAGGGACAGCATGTATGTATTTACATCGTCTGAGCTCTGTAATCTCTTTATCGATGAATTCGTAACCATCTGGAACGACAGCTCGGTGGAGAAGATGGATGCTGATAAATATAAGAGAGAGATGGAAACGGAAGAGACGGCAGACTATGACGCATGGCTCTTCAACCGCAATGTCTACTCCAACAGCGTCTCCATTTCAGGTATGTTTGGCTCTCTCATAAATGAGGCTTCCTCTTCTATTTTCCTCTGTCCGTACCTTCCGACACTGGACGGAAATATGATGGAGAGCTTGAAAAGAGCAGTGGAGAAGGGTGTTGATACCGAAATATGGTGCTCCGTCGACTCCCGCGGTTACGCCAGGGCCGGAGGCGCATACTCAATCGAAAAGCTAATAAGAGAGACGGGTGTCACCTACTATGATGTATCTGACGACAGCGAGGGCAATACGCTTCCTCTTTTCCATATGAAGGCGATGGTTATAGATGACAGGTATGTCGTCATAGGTTCAAGTAACTTCAACTACCGTTCGATGACGCTTTCGCATGAATTGGCGCTTGTAATCGACAGTCCTGAGATGGCTAGAGAGGTTAAGAAGAATATAAAGGAAAAGGCAGTCAATCCGGTACTCTTGACACTCGAAGACGCAGAGGCCGAGAAGAAGGCCCACGGCTCCTTCTTCTGCTATCTCTTTACATACTTCGGAGGTTGATATGAAGCGTATAACAATTTTTATCGTATGCTTAATTATGGCGTCTCTTCTCTTTGCCACTCCTGCTTTCACATACTCCCTCTCCCAGATGGGTGAGAAGTCGACATATAACTCATTCGGCTCTCTCTCGCTCTCTGTAGGCTTTGCTCCCCTCAGAGAAAAGCATTACGGCCTCATGGAGACCAATGTGCTTCTTGGCTGGAACAAGTTTTTCCGCGGCATTGATTTTGTCATCTCGACTCCTCTACTTTCTTCGTCAGCCGACATCTTCTCATATGCGTTTTCAAATAAGGTGCTCTGGGAGCCGACAGTGGGCTTTATGGCGAGCTACAGGCATAGCGGCAGCATCTGGATGCTTGGGGGAGTATTATCACCATTCAAGTTCGTCGATACATCATTTTCGTATGAGTTTTTATCGCCCTACGTTCTCTTCGGTTTCAACGGGGAGAAGGCATACGGGGTGAGGATAATGAAGGTTACGGCCTTCCTGGGGGTATAACATGAAGAAGAGAATTGCTTTAGTACTTTTATTATTGGTTTTGAGTTCTACCTTCGTTTTTGCCTCTACATTCGACTTCGCCCTTATGCTCGGGTGCGGTAATTTCTTCAATCCCTCGGAGGGCATAGCAGTTTCCTACGGAGCTTCGTTCGGCATTTCGAAGAGAGTCGATTTCTCCTTTGTCGGTATGAGCGAGATTGTTCCCAACATAGGAGGGAGAAATCTCTTTATGGCGGAGTTCGGTCTCGCCCTTTTAGGCGCAAGAAATACGGGAAGCAAAGTCAGCGGAGTCTGTGTAAACAGCGTTGTCTCCCTCGGCGGATTCTACCGCACGGACAACAATGGTGCAGGAATATATCTGGGACTATCGCCGCTTACTCTAGGCTCTCCTACGACTGTCAAGAGGGAGAGGGGGCTCAGGACTAACATAGGATATGACTTTGTGAACAAGAAGGTTCTCGTCACATTCTCTCCTCTCGATATCGAAATATATCTTGTGGGGACTTACCGCGATTATCTTTAACCTTTGAGAGTTGAGTAGTTCACAAAATTGCCACGTTGGTATTAAAATAACTCAAGGACATTAAGTCGAATAACACTTTAGGAGATATTACATGAAGTATTCCACAGAAGTTGAAAACATGTGTACAGTAAGGTGTGGTGGACAGCATGGTTGCGCTCCAATTCCTGAAGAAGGAAAGTGGGTATATGCCAAGGAGATTAAGGACATCTCCGGTCTTACACACGGTATCGGATGGTGTGCACCTCAGCAGGGCGCGTGCAAGCTTACGCTCAATATCAAGAACGGTATCATCGAAGAGGCTCTTATCGAGACAATCGGATGCTCGGGAATGACACACTCGGCTGCTATGGCAAGTGAAGCCATCGTCGGCAGAACAGTTCTTGAGGCAATCAACACAGACCTCGTTTGTGACGCCATCAACACAGCTATGAGAGAGCTCTTCCTCCAGATTTGCTACGGCAGAAGCCAGAGCGCATTCAGCGAAGACGGTCTTGTTATCGGTGCTGGTCTTGAAGACCTTGGTAAGGGAACATGCTCACAGGTCGGAACAACTTACGCTACCCGCGCTAAGGGACCAAGATACCTCAACCTCGCAGAGGGCTATATCCTTAGACAGGCTCTTGACGAGAACGACGAAATCATCGGTTATGAGTATGTCAACATGGGTGTCTTCATGGAGAACGTCAAGAAGGGCGTAGATCCTAAGGAAGCACTTGAGAAGGCCAAAAAGACTTACGGCAGATTCAATGATGCTGTGAAGTATATCGACCCGAGAAAGGAATGAGGAGGACACTATGGCTTTATTTGAAGGTTATGAAAGACGTATTGATAAGATAAACGGTGTACTCAATTCATACGGCATTGCTTCAGTTGAAGAAGCAAAGAAGCTCTGTGATGACAAGGGTGTTGATGTATATTCAATTGTAAAGTCCATCCAGCCTATCTGCTTCGAGAACGCATGCTGGGCTTACATCGTAGGTGCTGCAATTGCAATCAAGAAGGGACAGAAGACAGCTTACGAAGTTGCAAAGTCTCTCGGAGAGGGCCTCCAGTCATTCTGTATTCCTGGCTCCGTTGCTGACGACAGAAAGGTTGGACTTGGTCACGGAAACCTCGCAGCAATGCTTCTCAGCGATGAGACAAAGTGCTTTGCATTCCTTGCCGGTCACGAGTCATTCGCAGCTGCTGAAGGTGCTATTGGTATTGCAAAGAACGCTAACAAGGCTAGAAAGGAACCTTTGAAGGTTATCCTCAACGGACTTGGAAAGGATGCAGCAAAGATCATCAGCAGAGTCAACGGCTTCACATATGTCGAGACAAAGTTCGACTACTTCACAGGTAAGCTCGAGGTTCTTAGCAGAACAGCTTACTCAAAGGGGGAGAGAGCTGCTGTCAATTGCTACGGCGCTGACGATGTTAGAGAAGGCGTTGCAATCATGCACTACGAAGGTGTCGACGTGTCTATCACAGGTAACTCGACTAACCCGACAAGATTCCAGCATCCTGTTGCAGGTACATACAAGAAGGAATGCAATGAGATTGGAAAGAAGTACTTCTCTGTAGCTTCCGGTGGCGGCACAGGTAGAACACTCCATCCGGACAACATGGCAGCAGGTCCTGCTTCCTACGGTATGACAGATACTATGGGAAGAATGCACTCTGATGCTCAGTTTGCCGGATCCTCATCAGTTCCTGCACACGTAGAGATGATGGGCCTCATCGGTATGGGTAACAACCCGATGGTCGGTGCATCCGTTGCTGTTGCAGTTGCTGTTGCTGAAGCAATGAACAAATAAGTTCAATAAACTTAAAATCTATCGGCTCGGAAACGGGCCGATTTCCTTGCCAAAATGTCGGAAAAGTACGACAAAAATCGGACTAAAAACCGAGAAAAGTATGACAAAATTCTTCCTTTCTTTGTTGCAAAGTATGACAAAATGATAGTAAACTTTTGTTATGGAAGAAAATAAGATTTTATACAGAAAAGCTGAAGCCAGGATTGTTGATTTTCTTAATTCCAAGGACAAAAAAGCCCTCCTTGTGACTGGGGCGCGGCAGGTTGGTAAGACGTTCTGTATAGAGAATATCGCAAGGGCAAGAGTGGAGAATTTTGTCAAAATCGATTTCCTTTTAAACAAGGAAGCCCGGACCCTTTTCGAGGATTCCCGGGATGTTAAAGAAATCCTTACGAGGATGTCGGCATTGAGTAATGTCACTCTTGTCCCCGGCAAGACGTTGATATTCCTTGATGAAGTTCAGGAATGCAAGGAAAGCATCACGCGCATCAAATACCTTGTGCAGGAAGGGAGTTATAAATATATCCTCAGCGGGTCTCTTCTGGGTGTGGAATTATATAACGTACGTTCTATTCCTGTAGGCTATATGGACTCTATAGAAATGTTCCCTCTCGACTTCGAGGAATTCGCTTATGCCAACGGAATATCATCCACGGTTCTGGAGAATATACGTGATGCATTTGAAAACAGAAAAGAGGTTGATGTCATAGTCCATGACATAATGATGAGACTTTTCAGACTCTACCTTGTTGTAGGGGGAATGCCTGAGGCTGTAATGAAATACCTCAAAACAAACAACATAGCTGAGGTTGTGAAGGTCCAGGAAAGCATAATATCAAGATACAAAGAAGATATAGCAAAATATGAGACAGAAGATAAGAGATTGAGGATTAGGAAGGTCTTTGATCTTATCCCTGCAGAGTTGAATGAGAAAAACAAACGCTTTGTGCTTAAGGATGTTGATAAGAATGCGAGAATAGACAGATATGAAAACTCCTTCGTCTGGCTCAGTAATGCCGGTGTTGCAATCCCGGTGTATAATGCAAGAGAGCCGTCAATCCCTTTGAAGCTTTCGCAGAGCGCAACTCTTTTCAAGCTTTTCCTCTCCGATGTCGGCCTCTTATCTTCAATGTACATGGATGGAATACAGCTTAAGATTCTCAATAACGAGAAGGATATAAACTTCGGTGCGGTCTATGAAAATGTGACTGCCCAGGAGCTGAGAGCACACAGGTATGAAAACATATACTACTTCAACAGCAAAAAGCAAGGCGAAGTGGACTTTCTAATTGATTATAACGGAGAGGTGCTCCCCTTGGAGATAAAATCAGGAAAGGATTATACCATTCATTCGGCTCTGACTAAGATTATGGCTAATCCCGATTATAAGATTCCCCAGGCCTTCGTCTTTTCTAATGCCAATGTAAAGGTAGACGGGAAAATAGTTTATCTTCCGATGTATATGCTCATGTTCTTAGTAAGGGAAACCGTTCCTGAAGATTTAATCTACAAACTCGATATTTCCGCCCTAACAACCTTTGAAAATAGTGCAGTTAACTAATGCAGAAATTCCAAAATAGTGCAGTTTAGAGGCTTTAAATTTGTAAAATAGTGTAATTAAGTTTGACTTTTTTCTAAAATAGTGCAGTTTGAATATATGACTCAAGGAACAATTGAACGTATTCTGGCAGAGCAGAAGGAAGAAAAGGAAAGAAAAATCAGCTCTTCATATTGTGCACGAAGAGAAGAATCTCTCGTCAATCTATCGAGTAACCTTGCGCAGGTTGTCATCGGGGTAAGAAGATCCGGTAAGTCTACTATGTGCTTCAACTTGATTAAAAACAGCGGCCTTAATTTTGCTTACGTCAATTTCGATGATGAACGATTCGAGAATATTGAAGCGGAAGATTTGAATAGAATTCTTGAATGCCTCTACAAACTATACGGCTCCTTCGATAACCTCTTCATGGATGAGGTGCAGAATGTTCCTTCATGGCATCTCTTTGTAAACAGGCTTCTCAGACAGGGCATCAAAATTCTAATCACAGGCTCAAACTCAAAACTGCTTGGCGGCGAACTCGCAACACACCTAACTGGACGTTACATGAAAACGGAACTCTATCCATTCTCTTTCCAGGAATTCTGTCTTTACAATCGAATTGCAACTAATACTAATACCACACTCCAGAGGGGACTCTTGAGAAGTCAGTTTGATTTGTTCCTTCAGGAAGGCGGGATGCCTGAACTCTATACTGAAATAAGAAAAACAGCCTATATTGACACCCTTGTGAACAACATAGTCACTAATGATATCGAGCACAGGTATAAAATAAGGTATAAATCAACTTTTGAGAAACTGACACAGCATATTCTGAACAATGCGCCTATACGCCTCAATTATAAAAAGCTCTGCAATGAATTTGGGCTCTCTTCAATGCACACGGCTGAAAACTATGTCAAATACATAGCAAATGCTTATTTGATAGTAGGCATCCATAAATACTCGACAAAAAGTCAGATAAGAGTGAGGGAGGAGAAATTCTATGCTGTCGATACCGCATTCATGAATATGCGGCAGGATGCCTTTGTGGGGAAGAATCTCGGCTGGAGGCTTGAAAGTATTCTCATGAGTGGACAGTTCCGAGCAAATAGAAGCTTCGGCGGTGCTGTATAACATG
>CAVJEL010000026.1:0-21082 GCA_963648635.1 Ruminococcus intestinalis | reverse complement strand
CCTGAAATATTCTGTACATATACCATGGACTGTCCTCCTACGGGTGGTGTGACTAGGTGCCTTGAATTACAGCTCTGTCACGAAAAGCTGTTTCAAGTGGAGATTAAATGTCTTTACGACCGGCTTCTCCTGCCGTCACGGAGCCTTACTCTCCGCCGTCCTTCGCCAAAGTTACAGGAGGTTTATGAATCCGCATCACTGTTCCTACCCATCAGAACTGTTTAAACACGGACCGTAGAGCTGACAGGCTAGGACAACACCTATCGGTACCTATATATTCTCCCATAACGTAGTGCTCGAAGCACTTAGGCTAATCAACAAGGGCACGAGATGCTTTCGCTCTCATACCCCGGGTCTTGACCCGTGGGTTGTTGATCAACTTAAAACCGATAGGAAGTAGTCTTTGATGCTTCCGTTTTCATATAAAAGCTTATAAAGGTTCATGACGAGCGGGAAGTCCTTCTCAAGTCCCTTCTCCCTCACAAAATTCCCGATAAGCTTAATCGTGCGCTTACCCTCGATTACCGTCTGTGCGTTCTTCTCTTCGTTGAAGAGAAAGCCTTTCCCGAGGAGCATTCCGAAGGTCCTGTTACGCGATAGGTCATTGAGGGCCGTAAGTCCGAGGTCCCCCAGGCCGCAATAACAGAAGATAGTATCTGCTGAGCACGAATAGAGCTCGAGGAGCGCTCTCATCTCCTTTACAGCCTTTGTGTAGACAAGAAAGTCGACATTAGGAGAGCCGTACTTTCCCGACACGAGTCCAATTGCTATAGCATACATATTCTTCAATATAGAGCAGAGTTCCACGCTTCTTGTATCTTCAGTCCAGTCGAGGGTGAATCCGGTATGGGGGAGAATTGTATTCTTGAAGTAGTTGTAGTCGTCCTCTTTTCCTCCGAATGTAAAGGATGTAGGAAAGCCGTTCATTGTCTCGATTGCAAATGAGGGTCCCTTCATGCTGGCACGGCGTGAGAAGGGAATGTCCTCTGTTATGAACGCACCTTCGTCGCTCATACCTTTGGCAAGGTTGACGATTAGGGGATTAGAGGAAGTATTTTCCTGAATCCTCTTTGAAAACGGCACGATTACCGCACTCGGAAGAACGAGCATTATGACATCAGCATCACTAAATACTTTGTCGTCCATCGTTGCACTGAGGCGCGGCGAAAGAAACTTCGTCGGAAAGTATTTTGTATTCTGATGGTTGGTGTTTATATCTCTTTCGACATCCTCTTCTATAGTGTGGATCGTGACAGAGTTGTTTCTGTTCCAGGTAAGACGCTCCGCAACGCTTGTTCCGAAGACGCCTCCACCTGCAACTACTATATTGTTCATAAATTACCTCTTTTTAATGATGTAGAGCCTCGATGAGTTATCGCCGAGTGTTCTCATACCTTCCTCATAGCCGTTACCGCTCGTGTTGTCGGCAAGTGCTATTCCTGCCCACTTCAACGCGTCCCCCGAGATGTTGTAGCATTCGATTTCCTGAGGTCTCAGGACAGACTCGACCTTGTCCTGTATATGGTTCCGGGCCATGAAGGAGTAAGAATAGTTCTCGTTAGCAGAAGAGACGAAGAGCTTCTCAGCACTGGTGTTTATTCCGGCCTTCTTCATGTAATAGAGGACGATTATCGTGGAGCTGTCTCCGTTCGAGATACTCCATACCGTCTTTTCATCATCATCTTCCTCAAGTGTAAATGTTCCGTATTGCAATAAAGGCCTATATGCCTTATAGAAGGCAATCTGCTCCTTGAGTGCAAAAGCATCTGTTTTCGACAATTCGTGCGGGTTTATTGAGTAGCTGAGGGCGCCGAATAGCGAGTAGTTGAACTTCGTCTCTATATCTATGGTTCGTCCTGTGTATCTATCGGGGGAGGGGGTTATAATCTCCCTCATAACAGATAACGGATATATGGACGCCGTGCTTTCGATTGCCGGAATTTTTACTGTCCCATCTGAGCATTCAGATACTACAATCGACGAGCAATATGAGAGCATTCCCATATCGAAGCGCATACCGCCGCAGGATGAAGCTTCGATGTAGAGATTTGGTTTTGCCTTCGTGATTGTATCGAGAATATGGTAGAGCCCGAGCTGGTAGCGGTGCATGAACTCCCCGCATGAGAAATCGCCGATATTTGACCATAAGTCACCCTGAAAGCGTGATGAGCTCCAGAGTATATAGTCGACGCCGGAGGATTCGATGAAGCGAGAAAGGGTATCTATAGCCCAGTCCTGCACATCAGGGCGCGTTAAGTCGAGCATAAACTGGTTATTCGATAGGGCACTATTTATGGCATCCTTTCCGACAATCCAGTCCTTGTGTTCCTTATAGAGCATGCTGCGCTCGCTTATTCCTTCGATTTCGAACCACAGCCCGAACATTAGTCCCATGTAGTGTATTTCGTTGGCAAGGCTTTTGATGCCCGACGGGAAGTGCTTTGTGTCGGCATACCAGTCCCCGAGGGATGAGGAGTTGTCTTCCCTTGCGCCGAACCAGCCGTCGTCGATACATATGCCCTCCATGCCGAGTTTTTTGGCCTCGCCTGCCATCTTTAATACTTCCGACTCATCGCTGTCGTATGATAGAGCGTCCCATGTATGGAGCATAACCGGCTTCATTCTGTCCTTCCAGAGACCTCTTCTTATGTGGTTCTCGATGAACTTCTTCATAAGAATTCCGGCTTTTTCCTTTCCTCCCCTTGTGTAGGCGAGGATTGCCTCAGGCGACTCGAAGAATTCGCCTTTTTTAAGTTCCCATGAGAAAAGGTCTGGGTTGATTCCTTCCGTTATGTGGGTAATTCCTTCCGCAGTCTCAGTGACAGTTGCTCTGAAGGCGCCTGAATATATTAGGGATGTGAGGTATGTATCCTTACCGTTTTCAATGATGATGGTGGGGTCGGCCTCTCCGCTCTGTATCGTCCTTGACTCTACTGTGAGCTGGCCCTCCGTCATTTTTCTCACCCTCTCTCTCTTCTCGTGTCCCCATTTTCCGCTGAAGGATGTTACGCTTACGCCTCTTGCTCTAATATCTAAAGAGGAGGAGAGGAGGGACCGTACTACGAGAGTAGAAGAAGTGTTGTTATATATAACACTTCGTCTCACGATTACATCAGCCTTATGGAAGGCTGTGTAGTAAGTAATGAGTTTTATCCCGTCGTCAGAAGTTGAATATGTAAGTGCGAGGGTCTCGGCCTCTGTATCTGACGCAATCGCCTGTGGCATCTTCGGCCCCTTGAGGCGTACGATTCCCTTTGAAATCTGGTAGGAAGAATACTCGAGGGGGAGGCTCATCTCTTTTCTGTCACCAATTGAAACTGCGACGAGGGGAAGTTTGTAGTCTCCGCTACCTTCAGTTGAATACTCAAGAAGAGTGTCGTTAAGCGTGAACTCCGAATACTCCCTCTTGGCTAGGGTTGCCATATGCGGGGCTTTGAGATGTTTTTCCCTGATTGCGGAAATGGAGGAGAAAGCATCGCCGAGCTTCCTTCCGTAGTAGATATGCTCCGGGCACCCTGCATCCTCGACTGAGAAAATATAGCATGTGTTTTCCGTTTCTATATTAAAGATACCATTCGAGTGTGTAATCATCGTTCCTCCGAAAACAACTATAATTTAAAGCACTTTTCACCTTTTTAAAAGTAACCTTATGCTCTTTCTGATGTTATTATATTTGTTATGGATATAAGAAGACTCTCCCTCTGGGAGGGAAGATACGCAACCTATATGTCAAATGAAACATTCTCTGCACTAATTGAAGATCAGGGGAATGTCGTCCTCGAAATGAGCGAACGCAATATAAACGGTGCAAGAACATCGCCGTTATGCCTTCCGTACTTCCGTGGCACCGGAAGCGGAGTTCTCAGTGACGAGAACGGGCAGTGGTGGAGGATGAGTCAGGGCCTCTATCAGGCAGGTGGCGCATATTTCAATTTTCCGTCGAATAATGATGATATTATAAACACATCCAACACCTACTGGACACTAAAGCGCTACGGCACGGAGGACGAATTCGGGGGAGTCTGGAAGTACAGCGAGATGAAGTCGCGCGAGAAGGGTAACCACTACAAAGTGGGAAGGGTTGATTTAATCATGCCCGATATGGATGCCCTCTATACTGCAATCAGCATCACGAATCTATCATCTGATGAAACTTTATCTGGTAATGCCAAATGGGTGAGTATGCTCTCGTCTCCATTTATTGAAGCAGGGGCTTTCATCAATTCAAACGCACACTCATTTTCTGTATATCCCCTGACACACAGGGAAAGCGGTGTCAACAGGTTTGTTCCCAACGTTGTATTTGACGACCTTAAGAGCGCACCTCTTTTAAAGGGTGGTACGGCCGATGCTTCCACAGTTCCGTCTCCTACCGGAACATATGACTTCATAATGGGAAAGAACCGTGAAGATGAGATGGGCTGGATCAGCGTTATCAACCCGTCCGACCACATGGCATTCTTCGTCTTGACTCCCAAGAGGGAGGCTGAAAACGAGTATATCTTCCCGTTCTCGACGATAGGGGAGAATTGGTGCGGGCGTATGGACTCTCCGTGGGCACTCTTCGACGGGGCTACCCCTCAGGTTATGTCCCTTTCGGTCGGCTTTGCATCAGGAGAGCGTGGAAACCATAACTTCTCACTCCTTCCTGGAGAGACCAAGGTTATGTACACGGCAAATATATACACGCTTCTTGACTCAGCACGTATTGCATCTGCAGGATTCTATGACAATGAAGTCAAAAGCGACGGACTCTGCCTCAAACGCACCCGCTCACTCAACATAATCAAGGCAGATACTTCCTTCAGGGCAATAAGAAAGCTCTCGAAGAAGATATTCCTCAAGAGCTCATCGACAACAGACAACTAGTAGTGAAGATAGTAGTCGAATACCCTGTCATAGACATATGCAGGGTAGTAGTAGAGCCTGGGGGTAAATGGCTGGGAGATGACAAAGCCGACATAGGCGTGACCTGAGAAGGCTCTTGTGTCATCTTCAATGAATGTAAGTGAGAAGTTTGCACCTGCACATAGCCCCACCTGCGCCTTTGTGTCCTGTTCAGCCTTCGGTGTGAAGTTAAATGATAGTGATGACCCTATGCCGATACCAAGTTTGTTATCTCTTCTATTTGAAAAGAGCGTCGCCTCAACGCCGGAAATAGAGGCGAGTGTCACCTCTTCAGATAGAGACGCGGTGAATGCGGGGCCGAATGTGAATGCCGTTTCAATAGTCCATATACTGCTCTTTATAGGAAAGGAGGATGTAACGTATGTGCCGCCTCCGATGGAGAATTTGTTGTTTATTTCCACACCCAGCTGATATGAGCAGTAGAAGCCAGGTTCTACGGCTTTTGATGCCTCACTGTAGCCGAATGTGCCCGAAAATGTCATAAGCTCTCTCGATGCGAAAAGTGAGAGGATAGAAAGAAACAGAAATACTGTAAAAAGTAGATGTTTTTTCATGCGAAAATAATAAATTTATGTGTATAAAAGTGTCAACAAATATTACAATCTGCTGTATTGTACACAAGCTAAGGAGGCTTGACTATGGCTGATGTTAAAGATGTAAAAAACGAAGAGACAAAGGAAGTCAAGGATGTTCACGAACTGAGCTTTACCGAAGGTAAGGGCTGGGGAGTCAAGAGACAGGGCAGCACAAAGGTCATCAAATACTTCAAGACGAAGCTTGAGGCCGTCGAGTATGTCATAAAGGTCTCTGAGAACCAGAAGACAAGGGTTGTCATCCACCTCAAGAACGGAAAGTTCCAGAAGTTCGACAACGCAGTGAGAGCTCTCAACTACGCAAAGACAAGCGGAGAAGAGGACTGAGTCTCTCAATGCTATTGACTAACATTTCCCGATTGGGTTATTGTTAGTCACACATTGGTGTTGTGCCCGAGCGGTCTAAGGGGACGGTCTGCAAAACCGTTTTTCATCGGTTCGAATCCGATCGACACCTATAAAGGCTCCTTTTACAGGAGCCTTTCACTTTAACAGTGCTTTGAATTTTTCAACTTGCCACATTCAAGGAGTTCATGCTTCAGTCTCTGGCAGTGCCTGAGACATATATCCTCCCCGAAAGATGAGAGAATGTGAGCGTGAATCGTCTTTCCGTCCCACTTCTTGTAGCCGAAAATAGAGGGGTCCTTATTCATATCATCTGTAAGCTTCTCGATATCTTCGTCGCTGAGTTTCTTCGGTCGTCCTATTGACTGGGTATTTCTAAGTGCCTCGAAGCCGCCTTCCCTCACGCTCTTGAGCCATAAACTCAACGTCGGGCGTGATACTATTCCCTTTTCTTCGAGTTCGCGTGGTGATATACCCTTGAGGGCGAGAGTGACGATTTCAACTTTATGCTGAAACTCCCGCTCTACGCTGCCACTAGTTATACCTTTTGCTTCTTTTAAGAGTTCATCCCTGTTTTCAATCTCGAATGCTCTCATATGTCCCCCCTGACATGTTATTTCATGATACATGAGAGTATTTGAATCTTGAAACAAAAAAAGATATTTATGACTGAACTTTTACCCGATATTACCCTTTCGTGGCTTTTTATTTGGCACTTTGTTCGGTAATTATCTCTCCTCCTCGAGCTTCTTCTTCATCTCGGCCTTTCCCTCGTCCAATACCTCCTGGTATTGCTGGTTGAGCCTATCGATGTAGGATTTAACCATCTCCATCGCTTCCTTGTCGTTCTCGAGTGTAAGGTGTACGCTCTGGCCGTACTTCTCCCTCATCTGAGCTTCCTTTTCTCTAAGCATCGGCTCAATCTGATCCTTGAGTTTTTTCACGAGCTCTTCTTTGTGCTTCGGATATTGCATAAGGTGTGATGCAATTTCGTTATAAAGCCCGGTTATTTCGCCGTCGGGGAATGCGAGTGTGATTATTGCGGCAATCTTTTCTCTCTTCTCGTCGAGCCCCGTATCATCCTGGGGGAGTACAAGTGAATTGAGGACAGTCTGAGAGAGGGCCTCTTTTAGTAAGGAGGGTGAAAACTCCTTGAGCTTATTCTTAAGGCTTTCCTTACTCTCCTCATTATCGGTAATGTATGTTCCGGCGATTCTTCTGATTTTGTCTATTGTTGAATTATGTCTTATCTTCTCCTGGTCGATTTCCATCCCCTCTGTCTTTTCAAGGGCTATCTCCCAGGCACTCTTTATTCTACTCATAGTAATACCTCTAAGGATAATATAAGCATAAAAGCGGAGGTTGTTAATAAAGTTTTCTCATATCACGAACGTACCGCTCTTATTATGTTATACTTTCCTCATGACCGAAGACGAAATAAAAGAGTTCATAAGAATACACGAGCCCCATCCACTCCACGAGTCTGCGCTTAATAACAACCTTGATGATTTCCTCTCATCTCAGAAGAACGAGACTTTTTCAGATATGCTCTTTCGTCTCATAAGGGAAAAGAACCTGAGCGAAGTTGAAGTCTACAAAAGGGCTGGGATAACGCCGCAGCACTTCTCGAAGATACGAAGTAACGGTGGCTATCAGCCGACAAAGTCCACTGTCCTTGCTCTTTCTATCGCAATGCGACTGGACCTACCTGAAACGAAGGACCTCTTACGCACGGCAGGACTTGCCTTTACACACGCTAGTACTACCGATATGGTTGTCGAGTACTACATCATAAACCACAACTGGGACCTCTTTAAGATTAATGAAACCCTGTACTCACTTTCAGAGGAGCCACTTCCGTAAATATAGCCTATCGGGCTAACACGATCTTTTTCTTCTTCTCTACTATTTGGGTGTAATCAAAAGACAAAGGAGAAAAAGATGGAAATCGACTACAAAGAAGTTTTTAGAGCATTTAACAAGTACCTTGAAGAGTGGGCGAGGGAGATGGATTATCGTGAGAGAATTAATAGGGGGAAACCTTATCTTCTTTCAAGAAGCGAATACAATCGCATGAAAGATATTCAGGGCTATTACCTGGGTTCAGTCAGTGAAGAGAGATTTCTTTCGGCCTGTGATGATCTCGATGGCGACTTATATGACGACTACGCCGATATGTATGAACCCAACAATACAATCTACGGAATTCCCCTTGAGCATTATGTATACGAGCTTCAGAGAATAACCGGTAAGCACCCCAAAACAGTTCATCACTGGTGTTATCTAAGGGTTACTCCAGCGTCAAAGTAATGATGACTGTTTTCTCTTTTTAGGTTAAGCTCTTGGCGATGAATAGTGGTGTCTTACTTTTATTTGATGTTTTCGGAACATTTGTATTCGCACTCTCGGGAGCTGCGAAAGCTATAAAGAAGAATATGGATTTTCTCGGCGTCATCGTCTTTGCAATCACAGTCGGATGCGCCGGTGGTATGATAAGGGATGTCCTCATCGGGGCCGTTCCTGTTGCTGTATATCAGAATTCGGTATATATCGCAGTGGCATTCGTTGCGGGGCTTTTGATGTTTTTAATCGGAGAGAATATCTCACTCGAGTCCTTCCCTGACCACATAATGTTTTTAGATGCCATAGGACTTGGGTTCTTTACGGCACTGGGGGCAGAGAAGGCTGCCCAGATGGGGATTATTCCTGTCGGCATTATCTTCTCGGGTGTGCTTTCGGCTGTCGGAGGCGGGGTACTAAGAGACCTCTTTGCACGCGAAATTCCAATGGTCTTCACATCGGACTTCTATGCCTCGGCAAGTATCCTCGGGGCGCTATTGTATCTTTTACTTGCTTACCTTGGTGTCAGTGGATCAGTTAATATTTGGGTTACCGCATTCTTCACAATCCTCATGAGGGTACTTGGTTATAAGCTTCATTTGAGCCTTCCTGTAGCACATCAGGGAAAGGAGAAAGAGAATGACAACAGATAAGCTCTATTATCTTTACCCTTACTTGAAGACGACGGAGGCTGTGGTGACTGCCGTTTATAATAACGGTTTCACCCTCGATAGAACAATATTCTACCCAGAGTGTGGCGGACAGCGTGGCGACTCCGGCTACTTCGGAAAATATAGAATAGTAACAACAGTCGAGGGCGAGGACGATAATCCCTTCCATATAACAGACTGGCCGTTACCTCAGATAGGTGACAAAGAAGAGCTAACACTGGATTGGGACGAGAGATACTTCTCGATGACAGAACATACTGCTCAGCACCTTCTCTCGTCAGTCCTCTTCTCACTTATTGGAATCAACACCGTTGCAGTACACCATGGTAAGGAAGAAATTACAATTGAAACCGATGCCTCTACCATCAGTGAGAGTTCTCTCTATAGAGTCGAAGACAAGGCGATGGAACTTGTGGGGGAGAACAGAAAAGTCTGGATGGAGGAGATGGATAGAGAGAAGGCTGAGAGTCTTTCTCTCAGGCGCACAATCAAAGTCTCGTCACCGAAAGTCAGAGTTGTGTTTATTGAGAATCAGGATAAAGTGCCATGCGGGGGCGTCCATCTCTCGTCACTCGGGGAAATCGGGGAAATCGCATACGTCGCTTCAGATACTATAAGAGGACACATTAGGACCCACTGGAGAGTTGGAAAGAAAGCAAAGGAGTTGAGGCGCGATAATGCGAAGATATTGAAGGAAGCCGAGATAGTGCTGAGCGCGGAAAGCTCATCGTTCATCTCTACTCTCAATGCTGTTCTAGAAAGCAATAATGCCCTCAAGAAGGAAATCAAAACACTCAGAAAGGATGCGGCGGAGAGGGAGTTTGAGGCGCGCGTAAGAAAAGGGGAGAGGGTCTACTCTTCGTCCTTTGAGCTCGATAATTTAATAGAGGTTGCAACAAGTAAGAAGAATGAGCACTTCTTTATCCTGGGTCCCGGAAATACATTCATGTTTGTCGGAGAAAAGGCCCTCTTCGATGCCCTCAAGGAGAAATATAAACTCCAGGGAGGTGGAAGAGAGCCATTATTCAGAGGTAAGTACACTCTCGATAGTGCTGAACTCTTACTCGGCGCTGAGAGCTTTCTTACTTCTCTCTAAGACTAAATCAGTCCTCTTGACGGCATCACCTATGTAGTTTCCGGCGTCGAGGAACGATGAAATCTCGTCCTTTGTGAGGAAGGCCAGTATCTCGCGGTTGTTCTCGAGCTCTTTTTTCAATGGATTCTTTCCTCCTTCCTGGACAATGCTCCAGGCCTTAAGACTTTCCTTCCTTATCTCCTCGTGCATCTTCTGTCTGTCGGCTCCTCTCTTTCCAAGCTCCATTAAAAGGCGCTCTGTGGAAGCAAAGATTGAGTAGTTATCGATGAGTCTCTTTGTAGCAGCTGAGTGCACATTCATTCCTTCAACTACCTTCTTCTCCGTTATGAGCATCTCGTCGAGTGACAAAAAGCTTTCGGGAATGAATATACGCCTCGACGCCGAGTCGTCGAGAGAGCGCTCGAGGAAAGTGGATGAAGCGTTGATCCATGCTGTGGAGTATGCGCCTTCTACTATACGCGAGAGGGAGCATATCTTTTCACTATTTATCGGGTTACGCTTAAAAGGCATTGCCGAGGACCCTACCTGCATTGAAGAAAACGGCTCGGAGAATTCACCGATGACAGGAGATTGCAACACTCTGAAGTCCTGACTGAACTTATTGAGGGTGCATGCAATTGATGAGAGTACGGCTATTATCCTCAAATCCTGCTTTCTCGAGTAAATCTGGGTTGTTGCATCATATGCCTTTATCCCGAGTTCTTCCATCACAGCCTTCTCGAGCTCCATCGACTCACCGTCTGTGAGCGTGTAGTAGGAGGCGGCTGTTCCTACAGCGCCTTTCATGCCCTTGCCTTTGAGCGATGATATAACCCTTTCGAGTTCTTCTCTGTCGTCGAGTAAGTCTTCGATAGTCTGAGCGAGCCTGTAGCCGATTGTCGTCACCTCAGCCGGCTGTATATGTGTAAAGGCCATGGTGATGGTGCTCTTATACTCTTCTGCCTTCTCGGAGAGTGCTTTGATGACATCGTCAAGGCGCTTTCTTATAAGGATGAGTGCATCCTTGAACCGGAGGACATCAGCGTTATCGAGTGCGTCCATACTTGTCGCCCCGAGGTGTATTACAGCCCCTGCCTTCGGACACTCCTCGGCGTAAGTCTTTATCTCGGCCATTAGGTCATGGTGGATAGTGTTCTCGATTTCGCTTGCCCTGTCGATGTTGATGTCGTCTTTGTGGAGAATAAGCTCTTCTAGCTGCTCCTTTGTCACAAGACCGTATTTCATCTCGGCCCTCGCGAGTGCTATCCAGACGCGCCTGAGGAGGAGTCTTTTGTTCTCCTCGCTGAATATTCTCTTCATCTCATCAGAGCCGTAGCGCCATGTGAAGGGAGAGATATATGTCGAGTGGTCGTATTCCATCTTTACTTATTCCTTACGATGAGCTGGTCTCTTTCCGGGCCGACGGAAATAAGAGTAATGGGGGCTCCGATGAGCTTCTCGAGTTCGAGAATGTATTCTCTACATTTCTCAGGAAGGCTTTCCCAGGTACGGCACTTTGTTGTGTCTTCAAGCCAACCTTCAAACTCTTTGTACACAGGCTTTGCCTTCTCCTGAAGGGCCGTGTCGGGGAGGTATGAGTAGTACTCGCCGTCAATCATATATCCTGTTGATACCTTTATAGTCTTGAAGGAATCGAGTACGTCGATTTTCGTCAATGCAACATCAGTTACTCCATTCATGTAGACAGCATAGTCTGCAGCCGTTGCATCAAACCATCCGCAGCGCCTCGGCCTCCCTGTTGTGACCCCGTACTCGCCTCCGATATCTCTCAATTTCTCGCCGTCTTCATCGAAGAGCTCTGTCATATACGGGCCACCACCGACACTTGTCGAGTATGCCTTTGCGACTCCATATACCTTCGATATTGCTCTCGGTGGGATTCCGGCTCCGTTGCAGCCACCTGCAGCAGTCGGGTTGGAGGACGTTGAGTAGGGGTAGATTCCCCAGTCGTTGTCCCTCATGATTCCCAATTGTCCCTCAAGAAGGATTTTTCTATTGTGCTCGACAGCTTCCCTTGTGATTGTTGTTGTGTCGATAATGTGGGAGCCGAATTCGTCTCTCCATTTTTCGCACTTATCAAGGAGCTCTTCGAGTGTGTATGTCTTGAGGCCGTAATACTCGAGTTCCCTGTTCTTCTTCGAGAGGTTTGCCTCTAGTCTTTTTGTCAGGAATTCCCAATTGAGTAAATCCCCGGCCCTTATGCCACTTCTTGCTGCCTTATCCTGGTAGCATGGTCCGATTCCACGCTTTGTTGTTCCGATTTTGTCCTTATCGGCCCTCTTTCCTTCCTCGGCCCCGTCAAGTGCCATATGGTACGGGAGTATTACATGAGCCCTCACGTCGATGAAGATGTTATCGAGTCCTCTTCCGATTTTCTTTTCTATCTCTTCCATCTCGTCGTGCATTCTGTCGAAGTTGACGACGCATCCCGCCCCGACGATGTTTGTCGTATCTTCATTGAAGATTCCTGACGGCAGTATATGAAGGCCGAACTTCCCATAGTTGTTGACAACAGTATGTCCGGCGTTGTCTCCGCCCTGGTAACGAATAACCAAATCTGCATCCTGGGCCAGATAGTCTACTATACGGCCTTTTCCCTCGTCTCCCCACTGGAGACCTACAACACAATTAACTGCCATTTTTCTTTCCTTATTCCCGTGGAATCATCTCTGCGATATAAGGAAGGGACCTGTACTCTTCCTTATAGTCCAAACCATAGCCGACAACCCAGACATCGGGGATGTCGAATCCTTTATAATCGATTTTAATATCTTTCTCGTGCCTTTCGTTTTTGTCTAAGAAGGCTGCTTTTTTCAGCGACAGTGGGTGACGTGCCCTGAAGGTCGTTTCAAGGTATTCGAGTGTATGACCGCTATCGAGAATATCTTCGACGATAAGTACATGGCGGTCAGTTATGCTTTCCCTTGTATCCATCAAAAACCTTACTTCCCCGCGCTTATCGCCACTCTTGCCGTAGCTTGTTATTGCGATGAAGTCGATGATTGACGGCACTGTTATTTTCCTCGAGAGGTCAGATAGGAAATAGAGTGACCCTTTAAGGACACCTACAATTACAAGTGGAGATGTAATGTCTTTGTAATCACGGTTGATGAGAGACGCAATTTCGTCGACCCTCTTTTCGATTTCCTCTTCACTGATGAGGACTCTCTTTAAATCTTTTTTAAGTGGTTGAGCCATATTAGCCTCCGACTTAAAGAGAGTTTACAGGAAAAGAGGGAATTTTGTAAGGGGGAGGGTGAGGAGAAGAGAGCTTTCTCACCCCTTCCTTATCCCTTGACCGGAACTCTTATTGCAATTAACCTTAATCTGTTTGATTTATGAAAGAAGAAAGCGTTATTTCTCTCCTTGTATTGTCCAGGCTTTTCGAGGAGAAGATAGATAAGGAATTCAAAGAGGGTAATCTATATGGAACAACCCATCTCTCAATCGGGCAGGAAGCAAGTCACACAGGCTTAACGCTTGCACTTGAGGGGGGGGATTGGTTTGTCCCGACACATCGCTGTCACGGCTTCAACATAGCTTCCGGCTCAGATATCGAGGCAATGTTTTCCGAGATGCTGGGCTCAAGATATGGGCTCTGCAAGGGACTAGGTGGCAGCATGCATATGACTGACATTCCACACGGCAATCTCGGGTCGTCTGCAGTAGTGGGGTCTGGAATCCCACTGGCCCTCGGCGCTTCATATGCCTTAAAGAGGCAGGGAAAGGGAAATATAGCAGTTGCAATCTTTGGCGACGGTGCATCAAGTCGCGGTACTCTTCACGAGGCCATGAACCTCTCCTCGGTATGGAATTTACCTGTTCTCTTTTATATGGAGAACAACCACTACGGTATGTCGGCGGGGGAGGACCGTGTAATAGCAACATCCTCAATAGCTTCTCGTGCTGATGGTTACCGTATCGAGCACATAAGTGTTGACGGCAATGACTTTGATGAAGTCTACAATGCCGTAAAAGACGCAAGAAAATATATTCTTGAAAACTCTCGTCCTTACTTCATTGAAGTGAATACCTACCGCATGTGCGGTCACAGCAAGTCCGATAAACTTGTCTACCGCGATAGGGAGGAAGAGGAGAAGTGGCGGGAAAAAGACCCGATAAAACTCTACAGAGAGAAACACTCCATCAGCGAGGAAACACTGGGTAGAATAATAGAGAAGGAAAGAGAAGTTGTTGACTCGGCCTGGGAAAAGGCATGGGAAAAAAGAGACGACACACTGGGTGTGGGAGAAATCGAGGGCCTTGTTATTCCGCCATCAAATGCAATTGAGTCTAATGACGGTGAGGATGTACACAGCGCAACATACCGCGAGGCTGTAAGAGAAGCCCTTGGGGATATCCTCTCTAGTGATAATTCCTACTCCCTCATAGGAGAAGATATAGGAAAGTACGGTGGATGCTTCGGTGTTACCGGGGATTTATATAAAGAATATTCAGCGCAGATGAAGGAAACCCCGGTGAGTGAAGAAACATTCACAGGTATGGCAATAGGCGCATCGTTTCTCGGTGAGAGGCCGATAGTCGAGATAATGTACGGCGATTTTCTCACCCTTGCTTCCGACCCCATCATAAACCACGGGGCAAAGTCATACTTTATGTCGGCGGGGCAGCTTAAGTGCCCGGTTATCATACGCACGGCGGCAGGTGGAGGAACAGGACACGGCGCTCAGCACACGCAGAGTCTCGAGAATATGTTCATGAATACACCCGGGCTAAAGATTGTCGCACCATCCGATGCAAGGTCTGCCAAGGCGCTTTTAAAGGGCGCGGCTAAGGAAAACTGCCCTGTTATCTTTCTCGAGCACAAGGCGCTCTATTCAGATAAGGCTGATGATGTGGCAGGTGATGGCTTTGTTCTGCCTCTCGGTAAGGCAATTGTTACAGGAAAGGGAAAGGATGCGCTTGTTATAGGCTATTCGCGTGCATTCAAGAGAGCGAAGGATTTACTCGACCCCGACATGTGTACCTTCCTCGACATAGCATCTCTCAAGCCTCTTGATACTAACACTATAAAAGAATACGGCTCGAAATTCTCTAAGGCCTTGATTGTTGAAGATACCCCTCTAGAGGGAAGTGTTGCCGAGAGGGTGATGAGTATCCTCTACAGCACCAACAGAAATATAAAGATAAAGGTTGTATGTGGCAAAAACATGCCGCTTCCGTTCTCGAAGAAACTCGAGAGGGAGGTCCTTGTTTCAGATAATGCCATACTCTCATCTTTTGAGGAGTTGATGAAAAATGACTAAAACCACCCTCGATATTCTCTTCAAAACCCCGCTCTCAACACTGCCTTCTTCATCCATTCCCGTTTACGACATAAAGAAAGATGAAGAGACGGGAGAGAGTGTTTCTCTACTAGATGAGAAGTGGAATCTTACGGCTGAGAAGAAGGCTGAGAAATATATCATCACACGCCTCTTTAACGAAGGATATACCCTCTTTGTGGCCGTAAACGGATGTGATGATGTGGGCTTTATTGCCGAGAAGGACGAAAAGAAGAGCCTTCTTGTATTTGTCCTCGACAGTGAGAGCGAGAAGAGAATGTGGCTGGGAGAAGAGGTAAAGAAAAGCTATTCGGTCTTCATCATTCGTGACAGAATTGTCAGGGAGTGCGAAGGAATAGAGGGAGTAACGCTTGACGAGGCCTTCAGCTCTTTCAATTTTTTAAGCCGTTAATTATTATAAATACAGCTGTAAAGCAAGGAGTACTTATGGATATAGATGTAAAGAATCTTCATCCTCTTGAAGTCAGGTTGCTACGCCATGTAAAGATGGGGGAAACCATAACAGCAGAGAGAATCATTAATGAACTCGGCTATAAGGTCGGACAGTGCAATCAGGCTTTTTCATGGCTATGTGCCAAGGGATGTATGGAAGAGACGAAGAGGGAGAAGAGAACCCTCTATGAATTAACTGATCTTGGACGTGAATACCGCCAAAAGGGTCTTCCTGTCGAGAGAATCTTCCATTTTATAAAAACCACACCGTCCACAATGCCTGAGATAAGCACATCTCTTGCTCTTGAGAAGAGTGATGTCGGTTCTGCATTCGGTCTATTATCTAAAGCGGGATGCGCTTCCCTTGACGGGGAGAAGAAGGCACATGCCGTATCTGACGAGCTTCCGAAGGATGTTCTTTTACAGCACTCACTTCTAGAGAAAGCAGGAGAGAGCGGGGTAATCGACGAAAAGGATTTAACAGAGGAAGAGAAGAGTGCAATTTCGCAGTTGAGCAAGAAGAGGGGAGCTTCCTCCTCGCCGTTCAAGCTCGTCGAGAGAGAGGATGTCAGCTACACACTCACATCTCTCGGTAATGAAGTGAAGGAAGCTGTACTCAAAGCCAACATAACAGGCGAGGAGTTCGGAGTTCTAACTTCCGAGATGATTTCTTCCGGCTCATGGAAGAATGGCACATTCAGACCTTACGGCATCAATGCACCTACCCAGCGCCTAATCCCTGGACGCCACAATCCTTACGGCGACTATCTTCAGTGGGTTAAGGATAAACTTACATCCCTCGGTTTCGAGGAATTCGACGGGCCACTTGTAGAGAACGAGTTCTGGAATGGAGATGCTCTCTTCATGCCGCAGTTCCACTCCGCACGTGATATCCACGACGTCTACTACGTCAAGGACCCCGTACATTGTAAGGAAATCGAAGAGCCGTGGCTGAGCAGGGTTGCGCGTACCCACGAGAACGGCGGAGACACAGGTTCACGCGGCTGGCAGTATAAGTTCGACCATGAATTTACACGCCGTCAGGTTTTAAGGAGCCAGGGCACTGTACTTTCTGCTCACCAGCTTACAAAGGCAAAGGTCCCAGGAAAATACTTCGGTATTGTCAGATGTTTCCGCTACGATCAGGTTGATGCAACACACGGCGCAGACTTCTACCAGACAGAGGGTATAGTTTTGGGAGACGATGTAAACCTACGTAACCTTCTTGGTCTCTTGAAGATGTTTGCCGAGGAGATTGCGGGAGCAGAAGAAGTTAAGTATGTACCCGGCTACTTCCCGTTCACAGAGCCCAGTATTGAAGTTCATATAAAGCACCCGGTTCTCGGATGGTTCGAACTCGGAGGCGCGGGAATCTTCAGGCCTGAAGTTACAAAGAGCCTCGGGGTTGATGTTCCTGTTCTTGCATGGGGCCTCGGAATAGACAGAATGGCACTCATGCACCTGGGTCTTAACGACCTCAGGGAGCTCTTTACTCCAGATATCGAGTCTGTCAGAACAAGGAGGGGAAACTAATGCCTAAGATTGATGCTCCTGAGAAGTTGTTCTTCTCATTACTTGGAAAAAAGATGAGTGACGACGAACTTGTCGCCCTCTTTCCTGTGGCTAAAGCAGAGCTTGACGGACATGACGAGGAAAACGGTGTCATAAAGATTGAGCTCAACGATACAAACCGCCCTGACCTTTGGTCTCCGGCAGGAGTAGCAAGAGCACTCAGAACATATGAGACTGGGGAAATTCCTTACTATGATTTCTTCTCCACAAAGGATGAGAGCAGAGATAATGAGGGGAGAGAAATCATCGACCACGAGAGTGCAGTCGGAATAAGGGACTACTCCATAGGTTTTGCCGTACGTGGAGTCGAGGTCGACAACGAAATGCTTGTCAATCTCATTCAGAGCCAGGAGAAGCTATGCTTCAACTTCGGTCGTAAGCGTAAGACGATTGCTATGGGTATATATCGCTCGGAGCTTATTAAATACCCCGTGCACTATGCTGCAGTCGACCCTGACACAACAGCCTTCGTCCCACTCGGAATGGACGAGAAGCTGACGCTTAGAGAAATATGTCAGAAGCACCCGAAGGGCAAGGAATACGGCTATATTGTCTCGTCCTACGATAAGTTTCCGTACCTCTACGACGACTCGGGTGAGACACTCTCATTTCCGCCTGTCATCAACTCGGCAAGAATAGGTGCTGTTGAAGTGGGAGACAGCGAGTTCTTCATCGAGCTCTCGGGTCCGATTCTCAACGACCTTCTCTTGGCTGCCAACATCCTCGCATGCGACTTCAGTGACATGGGATTTGAAATTTTACCGATTAAGGTGAAGCTCAATCAGGATACACCCTACGGCAGAGAGATTACCGTTCCCTATTATTTCCAGGAGCCGCAGCGTGCGTCTATCGATGCAATTGGAAAGAAGCTGGGACTTCCTCTTACGAAAGAAGAGTGCATAGAAGCTTTGAAGAAGATGGGAGTCTATGCAGTTGCAGATGACGAGTATGTTTACATAGAGTGCCCTGAGTACAGAAACGACTTCCTCCACGAAGTGGATGTTGCCGAAGATGTGATGATCGGCTACGGCCTGGAGAATTTCAAGCCTGTTATGCCAACATCCTTCACTGTCGGACGCCTCAGCCCTGTCGAGGAGTTCTCTAGAAAGGTCAAGGACATAATGGTTGGACTCGGCTTCCAGGAAATGATGTACAACTACCTTGGCTCTAAGAGAGAGTATATCGACAACATGCATGTCAAAGAGGACAGTGCCGTCTTCATCGCCAACCCGATGAGCGAGAACTATGAGGTTATAAGGCCGAGTATTCTTCCGTGCCTGTTGGAGAGCGAGAGTGTATCGGGTCATGCAGTTTATCCGCACCTCATCTTCGAATGTGGTAAGATTACAGTTAAGGACGAGAGTGACAACAGTGGAACACACACTGCAAACAGCATGGGTTTCTTCGCTTCCAATGTCCAGATCGGCTACAACGAAGCATCCTCCTACATCCAGACTTTGATGTACTTCCTGAGGAAGGAATATACACTTCTTCCTGTTGAGGGCGACGAGAGATTCATCCCCGGCCGTGCAGCATGGATTATGTATAAAGGTAAGAAGGCAGGAATCTACGGCGAGACGCATCCTCAGGTGCTTGAGTCATGGAACTGTGCACTTCCCGCAGTCATGGCAGAGCTGGATTTGGACGTGCTTTTGAGCTGAAAGGAAAATAGAATAAGATAAGGGATGGCTCTTTGGCTGTCCCTTCTTCCGGTATTCAGAAAAGAGTTGTGTTGACTAAATTTGTTGACTTTTTTCGTCGGCATTATGATAATTAGGATAGAAGAAAGGCACTGCCGTGAAAAGCTTAAGGCGTGTCGACTTCAAGATTTGAATTTTGAAAAGTCAACTGCCACTAAGCTTGTAGGTTCGCTAGTGGCGGTTGTTTTTTATGCTCATCCCGACTATAATTGCAGTCAGCACAATACCGATAATACCAATCACTAGAGATAGAATCTCAAAATCAGACATATCTGTACCTCCTTACCTTTAAGATTTGGAGGACATATGCCTCCATGCCGAACGACATGAAGTCAACATACCACCGCTATATCACAAACAGTGCCATTCATAATTTATCATAAAACTACCTAAATAGGAATAGCGTAAGTTGTTGACAGGCTTAATTATATATAGTATTTTTCTGATGTAGGATTTTAACATCACTATACACCTCGGAGGTAGTGAGTATTGTTCTTAAATGTTATGTGTTAACATCACCCTCCTTGGGAAAGCCACCGGATAAGGTGGTTTTTTCTTGAGCATCAAAACGCATACTTGTGAAAAAGGGCTTGCAAAAAGGAAAATCTGTGTTTCAATAATTCGGGTAGGGATAGATGCGTCATAAGCTGATTCCCACATAATAATTGTATTGTTATCATAGGAAGTAGAGCTGTGCCCCAGGGAGGAAAAGACAGCTCTATTTTTGTGGGAATTGTAAAGATTGTTTGAAATTTATAAAAATCTATCGATAAAAAACTAGCTTTTGTTGCCTTTTGTTATTATACTTCTATTGTTGCTCTTAAAAGAGGGCAATAATTGAATTTAAAGGAGAACAAAAATGGCACGTTTTACATTACCTCGTGATTTGTACCACGGAAAGGGCGCAATCGACGCACTCAAGACATTTAAGGGGAAGAAGGCTATTATCTGCACAGGTGGTGGCTCGATGAAGAGATTCGGATTCCTTGAAAGAGTTGAGAACAACCTCAAGGAAGCAGGAATGGAAGTTGCTTTGATTGAAGGAATCGAACCCGATCCGTCAGTTGAAACAGTCATGAAAGGCGCTGAGAAGATGCTCGAATTCAAGCCTGACTGGATTGTGGCAATCGGTGGCGGTTCTCCAATTGACGCTGCAAAGGCTATGTGGATTAAGTATGAGTATCCAGAGATTACATTCGAAGAGATGTGCAAGGTATTCGGAATCCCTGAACTGAGAAAGAAGGCTCACTTCTGTGCTATCTCATCGACAAGCGGCACAGCAACAGAGGTTACTGCATTCTCAATCATCACAGACTACGAGAAGGGAATCAAATATCCTATCGCTGACTTTGAGATTACACCTGATGTCGCTATTGTTGACCCAGAATTGGCTGAGACAATGCCTCAGAAGCTTGTTGCACATACAGGTATGGATGCTATGACACACGCAATTGAAGCATACGTATCGACAGCTAACTGCGACTACACAGATGCTCTTGCAATCCATGCAATCGAGATGATTCAGAAGGATCTTGTTAAATCCTACAATGGTGACATGGCATCACGCGACAGTATGCATAACGCACAGTGCCTCGCAGGTATGGCATTCAGCAATGCTCTCCTGGGTATTGTACACTCAATGGCTCATAAGACAGGTGCTATCTTTGCTGACTACGGCGCACATATCATCCACGGAGCAGCTAACGCAATGTACCTCCCGAAGGTCATCGCATTCAACGCAAAGAACCCGGAAGCAAAGAAGCGCTACGGTGTTATTGCCGACTATATGCACCTCGAGGGAAAGAATGACGATGAGAAGGTAAAGGCTCTGATCGCATACCTCAGAAAGATGAACGATGATCTCAATATACCTCATTGCATCAAGAACTATGGTGCTGACAGCTACCCGACAGAGAACGGCTTTGTTCCTGAAAAGGTATTCCTGGAGAGAGTTGAATCAATTGCTGCAAATGCAATCGCCGATGCATGCACAGGATCCAATCCTCGTCAGCCAAGTCAGGAGGAGATGGTTAAGCTTCTCAAGTGCTGTTACTACGACACTGAAGTTGACTTCTAATCGAAGAAAAGGTTTTAAGGCGCTGCTCGAGTGGGTGGCGCT
>CAVJEL010000025.1:0-22331 GCA_963648635.1 Ruminococcus intestinalis | reverse complement strand
TACCACGATCTGTCATGACAGGGAAATCACCGAAGAAAATCTCCTTCTCCTGAATTTCTCCGCCCTTCTTTTCGAGCTGAATCTTCACCTTGACTGGAACACCGAATGTACTTCCCTTCCTCTTGCACTCGCCTTCGCTCTTCATAGCAAAGACATCACTCGGGTCGACGGAATATCCGGAATAACGAATAGTCATTCCTCCGTTGGGTGCTTCAATCGGGAAATATGTCTGAAACAGATGTTCAAGTCCGTACTTTGGGTCAGGTTCCTGGCCATGCATGATTTTATCAAGCTGTAAAAAATCTTTATAGGATGCAGTCTGAATCTCTACAAGATTTGGAACAGGATACTCATTGAGCACTTCAGAACCGATGTTGACTCTCTCAAATACTTTACCGTTTCCGGTCATATCGTTGTACCTCCAAAATGGAACAAAGCCTTGTTCCGGAGCTTTCGCTTATTTATCCCGGGAAAATATATCAGGTAAACGACAAAACCCCAGTGTCCCCGGGGGACCACTGGGTGTCATTATTTAATCGGTGTTACTTTACCTCGATAACACAACCTGCAGCCTCAAGCTTCTCCTTGATAGATGCAGCTTCTTCCTTGCTGACAGCTTCCTTGATCACGCCACCAGCCTCACAAAGCTCCTTAGCCTCCTTAAGACCAAGACCTGTGACAGCTCTGACTTCCTTGATACAAGCAATCTTCTTTGCAGCATCAACACTCTTGAGTGTGACGTTGAATTCTGTCTGCTCCTCGACTGCCTCAGCAGCGCCTGCAGCAGCAGGACCAGCAGCAACAGCAGCAGCTGCAGCAACAACACCGAACTTCTCTTCCATCATCTTGATGAGATCAGCAACATCCATGACGCTCATTGATGCGATGGATTCTAGGATTTCTTCTTTTGTAGCCATATTATCTTCTCCTTATCTTTTTTTGACGGTCTAGCAGGTTACTTGAAGACTAGGACCGTATTATTTGATTAGTTTTCAGCAGGAACCGAACCACCCTTGGACTCGACATAAGCGAGAAGAGTAGCAGCGAGTTTCTGTACAGGTGCCTTCATCGTACCCATGAGGGAAGCGATGAGTTCCAGCTTTGTAGGAAGCTTGGAAATTGCTTCAATCTGATCTGCAGAGAGAACTTCGCCGTCAAGCAGAGCTCCCTTAATCTGGATGTTTGTGCCATCCTTCTGTGCAGCGTAGAGAACCTTTGCGACTGTGTTGGCAGTATCACCCTTGACGAGTGCAACAGCTGTAGGTCCGACCATCTGGTCTTCAGCACCATTCTTGTCGAGGTTCTGAAGAGCAATCTTTGCATAGCGGTTCTTTACAACTCTGTATGCTGCATCATCCTTTCTCAGGCTCTTTCTGATCTGAGTAAGCTGATCGACAGTCATACCTCTGTAGTCTGTGAAGATGTATCCATCGTAACCGCTGAACTCTTCACGGAGTGCGGCAACGGCATCTTCCTTGGCCTTATTTACATGAGCCTTGTATTCTTCCATCTTGACCTCCATTATGCGTTAGCAGCGTCGACTGCATCCTTGACTTCAACATGAACGCCAGGGCCCATTGTCGAAGAGAGAGCGAGAGAAACTACATAATCACCCTTAGCATCTGCTGGCTTCTTTCTGAGAATTTCACTTAGTACTGTGAGAGCATTCTCAGCAATCTGAGCACTTTCCATGTTGACCTTACCGACTGCGAGGTGAACAACCCCTGTCTTATCGGAACGGAACTCAACACGACCCTTACTCAATTCTGCAAGAGCACCCTTGATGTCGTTGGTAACTGTCTGTGTCTTCGGGTTAGGCATCAAGCCTCTGCGTCCGAGGATAGGACCGAGCTTACCTACATCCTTCATCATGTCGGGAGTTGCAACTGCTACATCGAAATCCATCCAGCCGCCCTTGATCTGCTCGATAAGGTCGCTGTCGCCGACGTATGCAGCACCAGCTGCTCTAGCTTCCTCAGCCTTGTCACCCTTGGCGAAGACGAGAACCTTCTTCTGTGCGGAGAACTGGTTGGGAAGGACAACTGTGTCCCTGACCGACTGGCTCTTCTTGAGAGTAAGCTTAACAGAGAGCTCTACAGTCTCATTGAACTTTGCATAAGAGCAGTCCTTGACGATTGTAGCGGCATCTGCAAAGCTGTAGGTTCTGTTTCTGTCAACCTTCTTTACTGCTTCCTGATATTTCTTACCTCTCTTCATCTTACTTCTCCACTTCAACGCCCATTGAACGAGCTGTACCAGCTATGATTTTCTTTGCCGCTTCGATATCGTAAGCGTTGAGATCTTCAAGCTTTGTCTGAGCAATTTCAGTAAGCTGGGCATCAGTCAGCTTGCCAACCTTAGTCTTGTTAGGTGTGCCACTTGCTGTCTGGAGTCCAAGAGCCTTCTTGATGAGAACTGCTGCTGGAGGAGTCTTAAGGATAAAAGTAAAACTCTTATCCGAGTAGACGGTGATGATAACAGGGATGATGAGTCCAGCTTCAAAACCTTTGGTCTTGTCGTTAAACTGCTGGACAAACTGTGGTGCGCTGACACCATGAGGACCAAGAGCAGGACCTACTGGAGGTGCTGGTGTGGCCTTCTGGGCAGGGCACTGAAGCTTGATTACTGCGGTAACCTTCTTCTTTGCCATTTTCTTTCTCCTTACGCCGGAACCTGGTCTGAGTTGACCGATAAGCGGGGTTCCGCGCTGGTATTAACGCTCTTCAACGAAGAGCTCCCACCCTGTATGCTATGCATAGAGGGGAGATTACTTAATAAAAATAATAAAAAACCAAAAGGCTATCCTAGTAGATAACCTTTTCAACCTGATTGAAATCAACCTCGACAGGAGTACTGCGGCCGAAAATCTGAACTGAGAGTCTCAGTCTGTTCTTCTGTGTGTCGATTTCATCTATAGTACCGTTGAATGAAGCAAACGGACCCGAGGTAATGAGAACCTCTTCGCCGAGTGAGAAATCCTGCTTGGGGCGGAAGCTCTTCTCTTCAGGAAGAACACCTGCCATGACAAGGATTCTCTTGTGCTCTGCGGCACTGAGCGGAGTCGGTGGGACCTTTCCGTTCGGGTCACCCGAAAGGAAGCCGGAAACACCGTTGATTCCTACAATCTTGGAAACGATGGAATTCCAACCTGTGTCAGGGAGCTGGAGCTCTACAAGAAGGTAGCCTGGGAGAATCTTACGCTCTTCAATCTTTACTTCTCCATCCTTATCTGAGCGTACCTTGACTTTTTCCATCGGGATATTGACCCCTGTGCAATACGCCTTGAATTCAGGATCAATAGAGATGTACTTATTGATTATCTTCTCTATCTTCTGCTCGTAGCCCGAGTATGTCTGGATAACGTACCAACCCTTTTCCATCGTTTATTCCCTATACCTTAGAAAATAAGATCCATCAGCTGACCGATGCCGATATCGACAAGGCCAAGAACAATTGCAAAGACTATTGTTGATATGATGACAACCCATGTGTAATGGACAACAGTCTCACGGCTAGGCCATGAAACCTTCTTAAGCTCATTCCAACAACCTTTGAAATATGCTGCTATTTTCTTCATATTCTCTCCACTGTCCTCGAAGTGCCAGCAGGCCAGGAGGGATTCGAACCCCCAACACCCGGTTTTGGAGACCAGTGCTCTAACCATTGGAGCTACTGACCTGCTCGCACCTCGAAGAGACCATTTTCACTTATTTGATCTTTGTTTCTCTGTGCAATGTGTGCTTGCGTTCGAACGGGCAATACTTCATGAGTTCAAGCTTCTCAGGTGTATTGCGGCGGTTTTTCTCTGTAGTGTAGTTCTTCTGCTTACACTCTGTGCACTGAAGAGCAATCTTCTCTACTGGTCCTTTTTTCTTTGAACTTGCCATATATATCTCCTCACGACATCACGTCGCTCAAAAAAGCTCCCGGGCGGATTCGAACCGCCGACCCCCACCTTACCATGGTGGTGCTCTACCATGCTGAGCTACAAGAGCATACGCACCGAAATGCGACACGCACCACAAACTCTAGCAAAAGACAGCCCCTCTTGTCAATAGAAAGAAGAGCCTTGAGCAAAAGGCCATGTAAAATAAGTAATCCCGGTTATTTTATGCACCAACAGAAAAAGATTCAAGAGAGGGAGAAAACAAAATAAAACGGCCTTTCTCAATACATTATTTATATATAATGATACCGCCTTTCTCTTAAGAAAAATAATGTCTGTTCTGTTATTGAATATACGGCCAAGATTTAATTAGAATAAAAAAGCAAAAACTTAAAGCTAGGAGAAGAAAATGCCGTCAAAAGAGAAAACAAGATATGGCAATTCACCAAAGGAAATAGCAAGAGATTTCGCTGAACAGTTGAAATATAACCAGGATGCAGACGTCTACCACACAACCAAGGAAGGCAGGTACGAGGCCATAGCATATGCAATCAGAGACAGGATTATTCATCAATGGGACCTCTCAAGAAAGACCCAGAGAAAGAATCACTCGAAGCGCGTGTACTACCTTTCGCTCGAATTCCTCATGGGCAGGGCAATGACAAACAACATCATCAACCTCGGTATCGAAGGACCTGTCAAGGAAGCACTGGCATCCCTTGGTTATAAGTATGAAGACCTCAGAGATACAGAGCCTGATGCAGGACTGGGTAACGGAGGACTCGGGAGACTCGCCGCATGTTTCCTCGACTCACTTGCAACTCTCGAGCTTCCGGCTTACGGCTACGGTATAAGATACAACTACGGAATCTTCAGACAGAAGATTGAAGGCGGAAGGCAGGTCGAGATGCCGGACAACTGGCTTAAGGACGGTAACCCGTGGGAACTCAAGAGACCTGACTTATCATATCCGGTATACTTCGGCGGTTATGTGACAGAACTCAGGGAAAACGGGAGAGATGTCTTCAAGTGGATTCCCGCAGAAGAAGTTGACGGCGTTGCATACGACACCCCGATTGTCGGCTACGGTGGAAAGACAGTCAACACACTCCGTCTATGGTCGGCAACAAGTCCCGACGGCTTCTCATTCGAGGAGTTCAACTCCGGTGACTACACAGAGGCCGTAAGAAAGAAGATCAACGCAGAAACACTTTCCCAGGTACTCTACCCCAACGACACTCTCTACATGGGAAAGGAACTCAGGCTCAAGCAGCAATACTTCTTCGTTTCCTGCTCACTCCAGGACATTGTTAGAAGATTCAAGCGTAACGGGGACTACGACTGGGCATCATTCCCGAACGAAGCGGCAATCCAGCTCAACGACACACACCCCTCCCTTGCAGTACCCGAGCTCATGAGACTTCTCATCGATCAGGAAAACCTCGGCTGGGATGAAGCTTGGGATATCACAGTTAAGACTATGGGCTACACAAACCATACCCTCATGCCTGAAGCACTCGAGAAGTGGCCTCTCCCGATGATCGAGTCACTGCTCCCGCGCCACATGCAGATTATCTTTGAAATCAACAGACGCTTCCTTTCATCTGCTGTTTCATATTTCCCGATGCAGAACGACAAGATTGCAAAGATTTCAATTATCGAGGAAAGCAACCCCAAGATGGTGAGAATGGCCAACCTTGCAATAATCGGAAGCCACTCGACAAACGGAGTTGCAGCACTCCACTCAAAGCTTCTTGTGGAGAACATGTTCCCCGAGTTTGCAACAATCTACCCCGACAGGTTCAACAACAAGACAAACGGTATTACACAGCGCCGCTGGCTCCTTGATGCCAACCCGGCACTCTCCTCACTTATTACTGAAGCTATCGGCGACAAGTGGATTACAGATTTCGATGAGATGGAGAAACTCAAAGAGTTTGAAAACGACCCGGCATTCATCGAAAAGCTCGGGGCAGTCAAGGAGATTGCAAAGGAGAACGCCGCATCATTCTTGAAGAAGGACTCGGGAATCATCCTCGACACCTCAACTCTCATCGATGTACAGGTCAAGAGAATACATGAGTACAAGAGACAGCTTCTCAATGCATTGAATATTGTTATGATTTATAACCGCCTCAAGAGTGACAGCACTTACCGCCAGAACTTCCAGCCGACGACATTCCTCTTCGGTGGAAAGGCCGCTCCGGGATACGTCAACGCTAAGCTCATAATCAAATTCATCAACAACATCAGTGAGATAATAAACCATGACAGGGACGTAAAGGATTTACTCCATGTCTACTTCATGCCCGACTACAGGGTAACCCTTGCCGAGGCCGTAATACCTGCAACAAACCTCTCCCAGCAGATTTCAACAGCAGGAACAGAGGCTTCAGGAACAGGCAACATGAAGTTCATGGTCAATGGTGCACTTACAATCGGAACTCTTGACGGCGCCAACGTCGAGATGGCAGAGAGAGTCGGAAAGGATAACATCTTCATCTTCGGCCATACAGAGAAGGAGATTCAGGCTCTCGGTCCGACATACTCAAGTAGGGAATGGATGGAGAACAACCAGGAGATAAAGGATGCCGTTTCACTCATTGCATCCGACTTCTTCAGCAACAACGAGCACGGAATCTTCTCACCTCTTCTCCAGTCGCTCCTTGATCACAACGACAGGTACTTCCTCTTTGCAGACCTTGCTGATTATTCCGAAACACACGACAGAGCATCAGCTCTCTACAAGAACAACAGAGATGAATGGAACAAGAAGAGCCTTATAAATATTGCATCCTCTTCATTCTTCTCTTCTGACAGAACAATCAGGGATTATGCAGAGGACATATGGCATGTCAATCCCGTCCATGTCGCCCACAGCGATGAGGATACGGTCCTTGAAGATGCCAAGAAAGCAGACTGAGAAAATCGAGAGCTCTGAAAAGGGCTCTCTTTTTTCACTCTAATACCTCAGTGTCCAGCTCTCCTCCACTTTATTGCCCATGCCGTATGGAACTCCGTGCTTCATTACGTAGTCGACAACAACTGCAGTCTTTGCCTTGCCATATGCTTTATCTTGCAGTTCGGACAAGCGAGATAACACATCTCCCGTTTTCCGTATTCTGTATCTCTTCGCCCCGCCCCTGTAAACGGTAACCCACTCACTCCCGACAGTGTAGTGATAGCCCTCAACAATGTATTCGCAGTCTTCCATTAGACGCCTCCTAGTGTTGACTAGCATTATAGTAGAGAGGCTAGGTCAATTTGTGTCCTAGTGACAAACAAAGTCACGAAAAACCAACAAGCCATAAGCTATCATCATAATGGTGGACTTGCGCGACGACTGGCTCACTGACTGGCTCACTGACTGGTATACTTATGGCGAGAAGATGCCTATGCTGACCGTAAATACGTAACCGACAAAACACGGCTCTTGGCACGGGTCCAGACGATTGTGTCAGTCGATATTTGCCGGGAAGCAAGAACTTTGATGAGGTCAAAAGATTTTACCTCACGAAAAGACAACTTGTTCAAAGGGCAATCTGGATGTTCTCGATATCTCCCCTAGGCCTTCACTATCAAAGGGTAGAGAGAATGCTGAAGAGCGTGAATAAAATCTTCACTTATAACAATATATAAGGTATCTAAAGCTAGCACAGTTATTCAAAATGTCATTGAGACGCTACAGGTGATCAATTTGCCTGGTGGAAGACAAAATCCGTAATTGCGATAGAAAAACCAATCTTTATAAGTTACCATCTTCTTATGACAACAATTCTCCTTGCAGCCGGACTCTCCTCCAGGATGGGAAGAAACAAACTTCTCCTGCCCTTCAGAGGCCGGACAGTAATTGAAAACACAATCTCTTCAGTTCTGGGAATTTCAGAGAGGGTGATTGTTGTTACAGGTTTTGAAAGAGAAAGGATAGAGAGTCTCCTCTCGTCCTACCATGTTGATTTCGTCTACAACCCCGATTATGAGAAAGGCCAGAGGGGAAGCTCAATGAAAGGGATAAAGGCCGTAGCTGACGACGACTTTGCAATTCTTCCGGGAGACCTTCCTCTACTCGAGAAAAGCGACATAGCCCCGCTAGTCAATGCACTCGAAAGCCACTCGATAGTCCGCCCGACATATAATTCAATTCCGGGTCATCCGGTATGTTACAGAAAGGATAACAGGGATAAGCTTTTATCATTCGGGGGGACGATGAAGGAGTATTTAAAAAAGGAGGGGTTTTATTCAATCCCCTCCTCCATAAATACTGTTTATGATACAGATACGCCGAAGAAATACTCCGACTTACTTGTTTACAACGGCAATCTTACCATCCTTGAGAATAACGTCAATTAAGCCGTTCTTCTTTACAGCGCCAGAAAGAATAGAGCGCGAGAGTGCATTCTCAATCTCGTTCTGGATGGCCCTTCTGATAGGTCTTGCACCGAAGTCCGGATCAAAGCCGACTTCAGAAATGTAATCCTCGACCTCAGGTGTCCAGCTGAGTGTGATACCCTTCTTCTCCAGCCTCTGGGCTAGTGTATCAAGCTGCAAGTGGACAATACTCTTGACCTGTTCCTTTCCAAGCGGGTTGAATACCACAATCTCGTCGATTCTGTTGATGAACTCAGGCTTGAAGGCATGGTGTATTGCATCCATAACTTCGCTCTTGGCATTAGCCGGGTCCTTGAGAATATACTCGCTTCCGAGGTTACTCGTCATGATGATGATTGTGTTCGTAAAGTCCACAACCCTGCCTTGCCCGTCGGTAAGCCTTCCGTCATCAAGAACCTGCAGGAGGATGTTGAAGACATCAGGATGAGCCTTCTCAATCTCATCGAAGAGAATGACAGAGTACGGACGACGTCTCACGACTTCCGTAAGCTGTCCACCCTGGTCGTATCCGACATATCCTGGAGGCGCTCCAATCAGTCTAGATACCGAGTACTTTTCCATATACTCCGACATATCTATACGAGTAAGTGCCTTCTCATCATCAAAGAGGAACGACGCAAGCACCTTTGCAAGGAGTGTCTTACCCACTCCTGTAGGACCTGCGAATAGGAACGACCCGAGAGGCCTATGCTCGTCGCTGAGCCCCGCCTTGTTACGCCTGATGGCGTTACTTACGGCTTCAATTGCCTCTTTCTGCCCGATTACACTCTTCGAGAGTATATTCTCGAGATTGGAGTACTTCTCCATCTCCGAGCTCATCATCTTGCTCACAGGAATACCAGTCCAGAGAGATACGACCTTTGCTATATCATCCTCGGTGACCTCTTCCCTGAGTAGCCTTCCCTCGTCGCCCTTGAAGGAGTTGACCTTGTCCTCGGCTTCCTTCACAGCTTTCTCAAGTGCCGGCATTTCACCGTACTTTATCTGAGCCGCTTCGTTGAGGTTGCCGCTTCTCTCGGCATTATCCTTACGCTGCACGAGCTTCTCCATCTCGGCCTTCTTTTCTCTGAGGGCAAGAATGGCATCCTTTTCGTTCTGCCACTCAAGGTGGAGTGCATCATACTTGCTCTGATCTTCGCCGAGCTCAACGTTAAGCTTTTCGAGCCTATCCTTACTTGCTTCATCATTCTCTCTCGAGAGCGCCTGCTTCTCAATCTGGAGCTGAAGAATCTTTCTCTGAAGCTTATCGAGTGCTTCAGGCTGGCTCTCTATCTCCATCTTTATCTGGGAAGCTGCCTCATCGACAAGGTCGATGGCCTTATCAGGAAGGAAACGGGAAGTAAGGTATCTGTCGGAAAGCGTTGCAGCTGCAACAAGAGCCTCATCCTTGATTCTTACACCATGATGTAATTCGTACTTTGGCTGCAGACCTCTTAATATAGATATTGTATCTGCAACACTCGGCTCCTTTGCATAGACGGGCTGGAATCTTCTTTCAAGTGCCTTATCTGCCTCGATGTACTTTCTGTACTCGTCAAGGGTTGTAGCTCCGATTGCATGGAGCTCGCCTCTTGCAAGAGCAGGTTTGATGAGGTTTGACGCATCCGTCGAGCCTTCAGCAGCACCGGCACCTACTATTGTATGAAGCTCATCGATGAAGAGTATGATTCTACCCTCGCTCTTTGTAACTTCGTTTATGACACCCTTGAGTCTTTCCTCAAATTCGCCACGGAACTTTGCACCTGCGATAAGTGATCCGATATCGAGAGAAAGAAGTCTCTTGTCCTTAAGTGACTCAGGAACATCGCCCTTAGCAATTCTCTCGGCTAGTCCTTCGACTATTGCTGTCTTACCGACACCCGGCTCACCGATAAGAACAGGGTTGTTCTTAGTTCTTCTCGAGAGTACCTGCATGACACGTCTTATCTCTTCGTCACGCCCGATGACAGGGTCGAGCTTATCTTCCTTGGCAAGCCTTGTCAGGTCCTTGCAATACTTATCGAGGGCCGCGTACTGCGCCTCGGGGTCCTGACTTGTTATTCTCTGGTTGCCCCTTATCGTCTTGAGCGCTTCGAGTACATCATCCTTATTGACACCCAGTGCAACAAGTGCATCCTTCTCCTCGCATTCATCTGTGAGAAGCGCTATCAAAAAGTGTTCTGCCGAGACATATTCATCCTTGAAGTCCCCTGCTGTCTTTTCGCAGGCTCCGAGAATTCTCGCCATCGAGCGAGAGAATGTCTTCTGCGTGCCACCGAATGCCTTAGGCATCTTCTTAAGGACATTCTCCATAGCCTCACTGACACTGTCTGATGAAACACCGAGCTTCTCGAAAAGCGGTCTGAGAACCCCGTCCTTCTGCTCAAGGAGGGCTAGAATCATATGAGCAGGAGCAACTTCACTGTGCCCCGCACTCTCTGCTTTCTGTACTGCAGCCTCCAGGGCATTCTGCATTTTTACTGTAAACTTATCAAAATTCATCTCTATCCTCCAAAATATGAAGAATCGAAATCATAACACCTGAAAGTAAAGTAGCTATAAAAATTGAAAACGTAAAGAAAAAAGCCCATATCTATTTCAGATACAGGCTCATATGAATTTATATCATTTCTGATTCTTGAAGCAGCAAAGGAAATCGAAGATGGTTTCCCGTGCCTGAAGAGGGGAATAATTACTGAAGAAACCGACCTGGAAACATTCTGCCTGAATCAGATTATATATCTCATCACCGACCTTCTCGACATCGCAGTCCCTGATTGTACCTCTGTGAACGCCCTGAAGAAGAAGCCTTTTAATCAAGATTCTCAATTTCGCCGTACGTGCCCTGATTGTCGAGTAGACATCAACACCGTTACGCTTCTCCATAAGTATGAATTCCACAAGGTTGGAGAGTGAGGCATCGTTGTTCTTCGCCTTCTCAAAGAGATCGGTAACTATCATATCGAGTCTCTCAAGCTCATCCTCGTCTCCCTCGTCGAATGCGTAGTGGGAGTAAAGGGTGAACATTTCGGAGGTGACCTTCTTTACAGCGTAGTAGTAGATATCCTTCTTGTCTTTAAAGTATTGATACACGGTAGGCCGTGAAAAACCGCACTTCTCTGCAATGAGGGATAAGTTGCTGTCCTTGTACCCTACTTCACTGAAGACCTCCATGGCCTTTTTCAGGATTGTATTCATTCTTTCTTCTTTATCGACAATCTTCGGCATGGGCTAATTGTATGTTTATTTCTTTTTTTACAAAAGAGAGAAATCTGTATTAATCAGGATTCTCCGTCGTTTTTTCCTCGATGTAGTACTCCTTTATTTCCTCTATCGCAGCCTTTTCCGCGCTTGTTTCTATCTTTGAGAGTACCGAGCCTATCTTCTCCTTGCGCCTCTTTACATTATCGAGGCTCTCGGATGCCTTATCTACATGCTTCTTCGATTCGTCCACACTCTTCGAGAGGTCGGAGAATAATTTCTTCAAATCCTCGAAAAGGTGCCAGATAGTCGACGTGTACTCCTCAATCTGCATTGTCCTGAAGCCGAGGGAAAGTGAATTAAGGAGGGCTGCGAAGTTATTCGGGCCGGTAAGAACAACACGGCATTCGTTCTGTATCTTTTCGCATAATCCTTCCATCTTCAATGCTTCAAGGTAGAGAGTTTCACTTGGTATGAAGAGGATGGCGAAGTCTGTCGTGAACGGCGGAACTATGTACTTTTTGTTTATATCCCTAGCTTCGTCTACTATGCGTGCCTTGATCTTCTTTGCTTCTTCCTGTACTAATGCCTCGTCCCCGCTCTCGATGGCACTCTTATATCGCTCGAGGTCGCTTGTCGGGAACTTCGAGTCAACAGGAAGGTAGACACCATCTCCCTTTCCCGGTAGCTTTATCGCAAACTCCACCATCTCCCTGTTCTGACGGGGAGAATAGTTTTTGACCCACTGGTCGGGTGTTAAGATATCGCTGAGGATGGACTCGGCCTGCATCTCGCCCCAGACTCCCCTCGATTTGACGTTTGAGAAGAGCGCGTTCATCTTCTTTACGTCCCCCGAGAGGATATCGAGAGTGGACATTGCCTTATAGAGCTTATTGAGGTTCTCCGTCACAGCTTCAAAGGATGCGGCAATTCTCTTATCAAGAGTCTCCTGGAGCTTTACATCAACTACGTTCTGTATTTCCTTGAGCCTTGCCTCATTACCTTCCCTTATCCTGTCCATGCCGTTCTTGACTTCAAGGGTAAGTTTCTCGTTCTTCTCGCTTATCTCCTTGAATGCATCCCTGATTCTGTCGAAGTTCTGATTGAGCGTATTCTGGAGTGTGATGTTTCTCCTGTTCTGATTCTCGCTTTCATCCTTCAACAGCGACAGAACAGATGTCGAAAGGCTGTTTAGGGTATTAGCCATGCTTTTAAGTGCCTCGTCGCTCTTACGGCTTAAACTCACGCTCGCCTGATAGAGCTTTGACATATCTCTATCAAATGATGCCTGGAAGGATAGAAATGATTCCTCACTCCCCTTTCTCAGCTCCTCCTTCACCCTGAAAAGCGGGCCGTCATCAAAAGTATCATTCTTTTTGGATGAAAGTTTAACAAGAACAATAACAAGCAGAACAAGGTTCAAAACACAAAGTGCAACTGAGAGAATATCCATAGAAACAATATACCCCAAAGAGAAGAGACAAACTAGTACAAACAAAGGCAGGGCTAGGACAAGACTAATGTAGCGTCTCACTGACATTTTGAATAATCTACTAGATATGCTAAAATAAATATTGAAATCTATCCTAATTATGCCAATATATAGCTAAATATTTAGCATATTAGGAGGCTGTATGTCTATTACCCGCTCATACAACAAGCACACCGGCATCTGGTACGCATACGACACGACCTACACGTGGGATGAAGCACAGAATAAGAAGGTGCAACAGAAGAAGTGCATTGGCCAGTTTGATCCTGAAACTGGAGAGGTCATACCGAATGGCGGACGAGGAAGACCGAGAAAAAAGAACTCAGCTGAGGAGAGTACGACTACCATAGAAGCACCCCCGGCAAATGTCGACATTGATGCAATGCAAGAAGCGATGAAGGGTATATCTTCAAGATTATCCGACATAGAAAAGATGTATCGTAATCTCGAGGAAGCTGTTAATGCTCTTGGAAAAGATATTTCTCGTTTACGCGAGCAGTCTAAAATTTAGGACTATTCTCATGCATTAGCCAACACAGTAAGACCTCGGCTACAAACTTGGTTACAAACTAGTACAACTGTGGGGATTTTCTTGGTTACAAACTTGGGGATTTTTTTGGTTACAAACTGGGGGATTTTAGGCTTGTCAATCTGCCATCATCCGTGCTATGATAAAGTAACTCGTTCCAAGATAAGAAAAAGTGAGATATTACAAAAGATACATAGAAAAACAGATAAAAACGGCTTTAAAAACCTCTGGCGCAGTTGTAGTTGCAGGCCCAAAATTCTGCGGGAAAACCACTACCTGCAAAAGATTCGCCGCATCCTCATATGCCCTGGATACGAAGGATAAGATTGAGCTTGTTCAAAGTAGCCCCATCTCGATTCTCTCCGGAGCCACCCCACGGCTGATTGACGAATGGCAGAATGTTCCAGACCTTTGGAATTGTGCAAGATCCGAAATTGACAACAGTGATCATAAATTCGGCCAGTTCATCTTCACAGGGAGCTCAACTCCAGCCGACGAAGAAGATATATATCATTCGGGAGCAGGAAGAATCGTCACTCTGCATACGCGACCGATGAGCCTTTATGAATCTAAGGAATCGACCGGAGAGGTATCATTATCGGCATTGTTCAATAACCCCGGAGAGCATATTTTCTTTACCAATGATGACTACCGCCTCCAGGATACCGCCTTCTATTTATGCAGAGGTGGGTGGCCGCTCTCTCTGGTATCAAACAGAGAGCAGGCTCTGAAGATTACTGAAAACTACTATTCAACACTGTTTGATTTTGAAAACAGCAAGAACAAGAAATTCAGGAACAAGAAAAAGGCCACATTTCTGACTATTCTCAAAAGCTATGCGCGCAATATCTCAACGGAAGCACGAAGGGCTGTGCTGCTCAATGATATAAAAGACCATGAGGACAGAAAACTTGATCCCGATACCTTCGATGAATATATCAAGGCATTGAATGACCTCTTCATCATCCATGATATCGAGGCATGGAATCCCAACTTCAGAAGTAAAACTGCCATAATCACCTCCCCAACCCTCCACTTTGTAGATACATCGATTGCGGCAGGAGTATTAAATATGACTCCCGATGACCTTTTAAATGATCCCAGGACATTCGGCATGCTGTTTGAAGACTTTGCGGTCAACCAGCTTACCATCTATTCTGAAACCCTGAAAGGTGAAATACGCCATTACAGAGACGGTAAAGGATTAGAGTGTGACGCTGTCATACACCTGAAGGACGGACGATATGCCCTTGTTGAGATCAAACTGGGAGGAGAAAACCTTGTTAAAGGTGGCATTTCTACGCTACTCTCTCTCAAAGAAAAGATTAAGACAGATAACCAGAGAGAGCCGGAATTCCTGATGATTGTCACAGCATGCGGGAATGCGTACACAACAGAAGAAGGAATCCACATCGTTCCGATTAACATGCTCAGGGATTAAGGTTCCTTACGTCTTCCGGAAGAAGATGCCATCGCCAAGCCTATCATTTGCCGTTAATGAATGCCTCTATGTCTTATGACGAGACACGCCCCCTGAATAAGGGGACGCTGTCAATAAGTTAGAATCGAGTTTATCTTGAGGCTCAGCTCTTAAGCTCACTTCTTCATAGCACATGCAATCTGTGAGGCTAGTTTAGCGTTGTTGAGCACGAGTTTAATATTGGCCTCGAGGCTCTCTCCGCCTGTAAGCTTCTGAATCTTATCGAGGAGGTACGGTGTTGTTTCCTTACCCTTTATGCCGAGAGCATTCATCTCCTTGATTGCTTCGTCTATTTCCTTATTTATATAATCGGCATCCATCGAGTATTCCTCGGGGATTGGATTTGTGACAAGAAGGCCGGTATTCGGGTAGATATCCTTCTGGACTTTCCATGTCTCTGCGATGTCGGAAGGAGTGTCGAGTCTCCATGTAACCTTGAGGCCACTCTTACGTGTATAGAAAGCAGGTAGTTCTTCTGTTGTGTAGCCGACAACGTTTACACCCTTAGTCTCGAGGTATTCCATTGTTAGTGGAAGGTCCAGAATAGCCTTTGCGCCTGCACATACTACAAGAACACCTGTCTTTGTGAACTCGTCAAGGTCTGCCGAGATATCGAAAGTAGTCTGGGCGTTACGGTGAACTCCACCAACTCCACCGGTTGCAAAGATGTCAATTCCAGCCATAGCTGCGACAATCATAGTTGCAGCAACAGTTGTTGCGCCGTCTTCCTTCTTTGCGATGATTGTCGGGATATCACGTCGGCTGGTCTTTGTTATTGCGAGTCCCTTCTTTCCGAAGTATTCAATCTCGTCCTTACTCAGTCCCGCCTTAAGTCTACCGTTGATAATCGCAATTGTTGCAGGAACAGCGCCGTTACGTCTTACTTCATCCTCAACCATGAGTGCTGTCTCGACGTTCTTCGGGTACGGCATTCCGTGTGATATTATAGTGCTTTCAAGCGCAACTACAGGCTTGTTGTTTTCAAGTGCTTCTCTCACTTCATCAGAATAATCTAGGTATTTCATCATATGTTTCAAGCTCCTTCATAATGCTGTATATCTTCTCCCTATCCATCTCTTTCGAAACGGTGTCAGGAGATTTAATCGTAATTTCACCCGCCGCAGTTGCTGCGCGAATAGCCTTCTCCTCGTCGCCCCATTCAATCATGCCGAATGCAAAGCCCGAAAGGAAACTGTCACCCGCCCCTGTCGTGTTCACACACTCAATCGTCCTCGACGGGCAATATATTACCTTCTCAGAGGAAAAATAAACAGAGCCTCTTTTCCCGATAGTAAGTAAAACTGCCCCCAGTCCCCTATCGAGGAGGCTATAAAGGGCGGAGCGTAACTCATCGTCAGTTTTGATTTCCTTACCGTATAGATACCCGAGCTCCATTAAATTGGGTTTGAAGACGTCGATTTTATCGAAGGAAGGAACAAGACAATCAACCTTCAGCGTTGATACCGCGTCCGCCAGTACTAGGCCCCGCTTATAGGAGCATACCTCGGCAATTGTTTCCTTATTTAGGTTTGCCTCGATTACAATTGTGTCGGCGGAGGAGATGATATCCTTCTTCTCTCTGATGAACGTCTCGTCGAGCCTCTTTATGTTCTCCATATCATTGACAGCGACATACATCTCGCCGTCGGAGTCTGCTACGTAGAGGTAAATATCACTACGGTGATTGGTAAAAAGCGAGTGGGATATATCAAGCTTAAGAGCAAGGTTTTCCCTTAGTACAGATCCGAAGACATCACCGCCGAGCGCTGTGATGAAGCTCACATCCTCACCCATCAGGGAAAGGTTGAGCGCAATATTGTGCCCTACTCCTCCCGGGGAGAATGTCACCTTCCCTATATTCGAGTCACCACCGACAATAGGAGCAAACGATTCGCCGGAGAGATCTGTATTGGTGCCTCCGACAACAACTACTTTCTGTTTCATAGCTCGATTGTAGCCTAAACGGCAGAAAAAATCCCCACCTTGAAAAAGATGGGGAGGGTAAATCAACTGTAATTAGTCAACAAGGATGACTTCGCCGTTTGGATAGTGCTCAGCGACATATTCCTTGACCTTGTCACTCTTGAGTGCTTCAACAAGTGCCTTGACTGCAGCATTGTTTTCGTTTCCTTCCTTGACTGCGATGACGTTAACATACGGAGAATCTGCACCCTCAACATAGAGGCCGTCGCGAGTTGCGATGAGTCCAGCAGGAATAGCGTAGTTGCCGTTGATAATTGCAGCATCGACATCAGAGAGGACTCTCGGAAGTGTTGCAGCTTCGATTTCAGTGAACTTGAGGTTCTTCGGGTTTGATGCGATATCGAGTGGAACTGCTTCGAGTCCTGCACCGTCTTTGAGTGTGATGAGTCCTGCAGACTGGAGGAGAAGAAGAGCTCTTCCTTCGTTTGTCGGGTCATTCGGGATAGCGATTGTTGCGCCGTCTGGAATTTCTTCAAGTGAAGAATACTTAGATGAATAGAGTGCGATAGGCTCGATGTGGATTCCGCCAGCGTTTACGAGATGATAGCCGTGCTCTGTGTTGAATGATTCAAGGTACGGAATGTGCTGGAAGTAGTTAGCGTCGATTTCGCCGTACTCAACTGCATCGTTAGGTGTGACATAGTCTGTGAATTCCTTGACTTCAAGTTCGATTCCCTGAGCAGCGAGGTCATCAACAACGAGGTTTAAAAGTGTTGCATGAGGCTCGGGAGTAGCACCGACGACAAGCTTTGTTGTAGTGCTGGCTGCCTTTGTTTCACTGCTTCCAGAAGCGAAAACAGATGTAAGAGTGAGTAATACGATAAGTGATAATGCAATAAGTTTTTTCATTTTTATATTCCTTTGAATGAATTTTTAATGTGCGGGTTTATCCCCTGGGGGGTTAAACATTTTTATACAGATAGGTGGTGTTTTAATAAAGTAATGCTATGCCCTGACGGGCATCATCATAGAGGACATCATCATGCACATAGAAAAAGATGTTTTTTTCATTGTCTTATATCCTCCACTTAAATCTTGCACAAACTATATACAAAAAATAAATATTTATGCAAGTATCTTGCAGAAAATTTCTTTCCTTTTTATTCAGTCATAATAGAAATTAGAACTTAACTATCTGCAATATATTGAATTATTAATGTAAAAAAATCTTCCTCTCCAGTGCTTCAAACACCTTCAAGGAAGCTTATTTCTTTGTCTTTTTCTATCGTCTCTTCAATAGGGCAGCGGAAATCTTGTTACCCGCAAACTGGATTATCTCGACAAGAACTATCGTGACTATGACTGCGGCAGCCATTACGTCGGGCCTAAAACGCTGGTAGCCGTAACGGATTGCAAGGTCGCCCAGTCCTCCGCCTCCGATTGTTCCGGCCATTGCCGAGTACCCGATAAGGTTGATGACGGTGAGAGTAATACCGCTTATGAGGGAGGGAAGAGCCTCGGGAAGCATAACCTTGTAGATTATCTGCCAATTGGTCGATCCCATTGCCTTTGCTGCCTGTATGACCCCCGGGTCGACTTCAACAAGGCTAGTCTCTATGACACGTGCAACAAACGGAGCTGCAGCGATTGAAAGAGAGACAACTGCTGCTCTTGTTCCGATTGTAGTTCCGAGAATGAGACGAGCTAGTGGCATAAGTACAATCATGAGAATCAGGAACGGAAAGGACCTGAGGACATTGACGATTCTGCTTAATACTTCGTTGAGGATTGGATGTGGGATAATCCCGCCCTTCTCCTCTTTATCTGTTACATGTAACAACACTCCGAGGGGAAGACCAAGTAGGAGAGAGAAAAGCGTCGAGAAGAAGACCATCTCAAGTGTCTGACCGGTACTTGTCAGAACAAGTTTAACTATCTGTGAATTCATCTCTCCACCTCCCCGACTTTCTCGATTGTAACTCCGAGTTCCTTTATCTTCTCTATCGCCTTTTTCCTTGTTTCCTTGTCCGGGCCTATATCGAGGACCATGACGCCGTAGCGCTTACCTTCAATGTACTGCACCCCTGCTGCCATGATATTGAACATTGCGCCGGTTTCTGCCGTGACGGTGCTGATGACAGGCTCTGCAGTTGTTGTGGAGCTGAAGCGGAGCGTATAGTGGCCCCTCTTATCTGAGAAGCTGACAATAGAGTCCTTGAGAGTTGTAAGGTTGGAGATGAAGTCCTTTGTGACTTCACTCTTCGGGGAGGAGAAGATGGTGCTGACGAGTCCTTCCTCCACAACCCTGCCCTGATCAAGTACTGCAACCCTATCGCATGCATCCCTGACGACTTCCATCTGGTGGGTGATCATGACGACGGTGAGATTCATCTTCTTCTGAATTTCCTTGATAAGCGCAAGAATAGCGCGTGTAGTCTGGGGGTCGAGAGCTGATGTCGCCTCATCGCAGAAAAGGATGTCGGGCTCTGTAGCAAGGGCACGTGCAATTGCAATACGCTGTTTCTGACCGCCCGAGAGTGTGGAGACTGGAGCATTCTCCCTTCCTTCGAGGCCGACAAGCTTAATGAGTTCGCTCACCCTTTCTTTTATATAGGCCTTGTCCTTATGACATATTTCCATCGGGTAGGCAATGTTTTCACCGGCGGTACGTGATGAGAAGAGATTGAAGTTCTGGAAAATCATACCGATTTTCCTCCTCTCTTCTATCATTTCCTTCTTCGAGAGATTGTCGACACGCTTATCACCATAGTAGACTTCGCCCTCGTCAGGTTTTTCCAGCATGCTGATAAGACGCACAAGCGTACTTTTCCCGGCCCCGCTCTTTCCAATTATTCCATATACTGTGTTCGAGGGGATATCTAGTGAAACATCCTCAACGGCATGCAGTGTTCCATAAACACGCTTAAGATTCTTTAGCCTTATCTGCATATTGCCTCCGAGCACTATATATATCAATTTTTAAAAAATTATCCAACAAGAAAATGAACTAACAAAATAAGATAAAAGTCGTATATAATGTTGGATAACACACCTCAAAAAGGAGCACCCATGATAAACGAAGCCCTCTTGAAGAAAGTACAGAAAGCAAAATCTGTTGAAGATTTAATCCAGAACGCATCGAAGGAAGGAATATCCCTCGATAGAAATGAAGCAGAGCGCTGCTTCAGCCTCATCAAGAGACAGGGCGAATTAAGCGATGACGAGCTCGATTCCGTATCGGGCGGGGGGAGTTGCAATGGAAAGAAAACCGAATGCCCGAATTGCAACCAGGGCGAACCTTTATGGAGACAGTACAAGAACGGCGATATAAGAATCAGCTGTACCTGTTGCCCCGTCGAGCTCGAATATGCCAACGGACACTATTTCGTAAAGTCTGAATACTTTATTGATTGACTCGAGGCCGCATGTTACGAATGCGGCTTTTTATTCACCCGTAAAAAACTGCACTCCCGAAGGAATGCAGCTCTACTCGCCATATTGTGGATTTGTTATCTGAGGTCGGGAGTCTTAATCCAGTCCTGATCGTCATATGCTCTGTTTTCACCGCACATAGCCCAGATGAATGTGTAGTTGGAAGTACCTGCACCTGAGTGAATCGACCACGATGGGTTGATAACGGCTTCTTCGTTGTGCATTACGATATGTCTTGTCTCATTAGGTTCTCCCATGAAGTGGAAGACAACGTTGTCCTCAGGAACATCAAAGTAGAAATAGACTTCCATACGTCTCTCATGTGTATGAGCAGGCATTGTGTTCCATACTGAACCCGGCTCGAGGTGTGTCAATCCCATCGAGAGCTGGCATGTGTCGAGTACATCCGGGTGGAGGTACTGGTTGATTGTTCTCTCGTTACTCGTCTCGAGAGCTCCCAGGTGCTTGTGGATAGCCTTCTCGAACGGAACATGGACTGCCTTCTTGGGTGTGTGTGCAGGAACTGTGCAGATGTAGAACTTAGCCGGCTCCTTTTCATCGACAGACTCAAACTCAACCTTCTTTGTTCCCATCGGAAGATATATGCCGTCCCAGTGATTCATCTCATATTCAACACCGTCAGCGATGATCTTTCCCTTGCCACCGATGTTGATTGACCCGAGCTCTCTTCTCTCGAGGAGGTAATCGACTCCGAAGTTCTTCCAGGCATCGATGTTCTTCTCGATATTAACCCTTTCCTTGACAGGCATGACACCCATAGTCACAATTCTGTCGACGTGGGAGTAAACAGCGCTTACATCATCGGCTTGGAATATATCGGTAATCAAGAACTCATCTCTGAGGTCATCTGTCGTCATAAACTTGAAATCTTCTTTTCCTGTTGAATATCTGATATCCATATAAGGTCTCCTATTAATTATTATCTATTCTATCATCTTTCAGTTCTTTGACAATATTCAGACATCCCTGAGAAATTTTAAGATATGCCGTTTCGAAGTCTCCCGTATACCACGGGTCATCAACGCCGCCGGGCACAAGAAGACGGATTTTATCTGCCGGTGAGAACCTTCTTGTAAGGGCAGAATAGTTGCTTTCATCCAGTGCATAGACGATATCGCTGGAGGTAAAGTCGCTCTCGCTTATGCGGTGTGCACTATGTGTGCCATAGTCAATCGAGTGCTTTCTCAACACCCTTTTCGCCGGTGGATAGATATCATTACCCTCCTCCTCGCTGCTGACGCCCCGCGAGGAAACAGTAACTCCCTCGATTTCATTCTCCTTAAGCATATTCAGGAGAATATACTCAGCCATAACCGAACGGCATATGTTGCCATGGCAGACAAACATTATTTTCATAAACCTTCCAATTGCTCCAACTTGCCTCAACACGAAGAGATGTGCCGATTATAGAGTAAAAGACAACAGGAAGAGAAGACGGCAGGAGGGGACAGATAAATACATATCAAGCCTCTGAAAGTAGCAGGCAAGTAGTAAGAGAGGAGGTTCCTGTTAGCCAGATCCGAGATAGCAACACATCGCTTTGAATTATTGACAACAAGAAAAAAATCTAATATAAGTAAGCTGTAAGCTAACAACTTACAAATATATAGACCCCTGGAGAACATAAAATGATAGAAAGAAAACTCGGAGATTACCTACATAACCTGCGTATTGAGAAAAGAAAGTCATTGCGGGGAGCAGCTAAAGAAATGGAAATATCGGCTATGTATTTGTCGGAAATTGAAAGCGGAAAAAAAATACCTTCAGGACAGATATTAAGAAAGATAGCAGACTATTATCAGGAAAATTATATCAAATTGGTTCAGCTAGGCAATGCTTCTGCAGAAAACAATCAAGAGACTTCGGTCTTATCAGTGGCAAGAATGGTTGCCGGACTCTCAGAAGAAAACATTAAAAAAGTCTATGAATATATACAGCATATCGAAAATGGAGAAGAAAAGTAACATGGAACTTGCTTATCTTGTAAAACCATTAAGTG
>CAVJEL010000024.1:0-23034 GCA_963648635.1 Ruminococcus intestinalis | reverse complement strand
TGATTGGAGGCGCACGTATTGATGCCGAGGAGGAGTCGCTCACAGGTCGCAGTGACATTGTTATCTCCACAAGCCGTGATGTCTACGTTATCGAGATGAAGGTTGACGACAGTGTTGATAAAGCCATCGAGCAGATAAAGGAGAAGGGGTACTACCATAAGTACATCAACACGAAGAAGACCATTCATATAATCGGGCTCAACTTCTCATCCTCTGACCGCCAGATAAAAGACTGGAAGGAAGAGATAATCGACAAGACCAAAGAGCCGACATACCTGGGGTGATGAGAGCAAGAGAAGGATTCTGAGTCTTTCTTTTCTCCTTTTCATTTGATAGCTTCCGGTTCTCTTAGAGTATTGCTTTCATTCTTTATCTCAGCGGTTTTGAAAGTTCAGAGAATGAAGGCGAAAACGGCATAAACTACAGCGTGAGGCAGCATAAGAAGAAGGTAGTCCTTTGCGAATGCCTTCTTCTCTTTTGTCTCTTTGAGTGCATAGATGAACGCAAACGAGAAGGATACGACTGTCGATAAAAGTGAGGCTTTGACGCTGTCGACGGCGGATGCTGCTGCTACTTCAGTCCCAAGTCGGGTAAAGACCAGGGAAGAGAAGAAAAGGCTCAATTTCGTTGCTGTGATTGTTTTTCCCAGCGTGTAGGATGAGAGCATGATGAGAAAGAGGGTTATGAAAGACGACCAGTTAATCTTTCTGAATATAGACCTATCAAGGAAGAGGAATGATGCTGCTATGACCAAAAGAAGGTCTATTGTGTTGAAGCGCCTTCCGAATAGTGCGACAAGGAAGAATGCGATATAAAGGATTCTGATTCCTTTTCTGTCTTTATCCCAATACTCCTCATTCTCTATATGAAGGTATATCTCATCCCCCTTTGTCTTTCGGTAGACAATGAGTGCCTCTGCTATGATAACCAAAAGTGAGATAAAGAATGGAGGAAGTAGAGTCGACATGTAAGAAGAGTAGGCCGTATCCCCCTCAAGGAAAAGATAGAGGTTAGCGGTGCTGAAGGGGGTGAAAAGAGAAGTGATGGTGCTTATCAGAGTTATAAGTGCCACTGTGACGGGAATGTAGCTGTTCTTATTCGCCGCCATGAGGAGCGTAATTGTAAACGGCACTAATATAAGGACAGTGTAGAAGTCGAAGAGGAAGAGCGAGAGAATAAACGCCGACGAGAGGAGCACGAAAAAGAGAAACGGGGTGCTTCTTATGCTGTTGAGCAGTCTGAAGAGAGGAAGGGCAATCTTTTCTTTCCTCAATCCTTCTTCAAGGAGGAGAAGAATGAAGATGTACGATAGCGTCTTCCACGGGAAGGCTACAATCTCAGCTCCTGTGAGTGGCTTTATGATAACCAGCACAAGAAATGAGAGGGCATAAAAGATAGCGGGAAGGAAGGCTTTAATTTTCTTCATCACTTTCTTCCTTTCTCTTTATCTCTTCTCCGTTAGAGTTGAATGTATAGCAGACTGTATTAGTTACAGCTTCATCAATGAGTTCTCCCATATTGAGCTCTTCATAGTGCTTTCTTGTCTCTTCTTTGTCTGGTCGTGTCAGGGGGTGCTTGGGGGAGAATACGACACAGCAGTCCTCGTAGGGGAGGATTGAGGTATCATAAGTACCGATTTTCTTTGCTTTTTCGATTATCTCCTCCTTATCCATGCCGCATAGAGGCCTGAGGATAAGGGAAGGTGACATGCTGTCAGTGAAGACCATGGCATCGAGTGTCTGGGATGCAACCTGTGACACAGCTTCTCCTGTGACAATGGCGGTATCATAATTGGCCGACGCGATTTTATCCGTCACTTCAAGCATTGCCGCTCTGAACATCAAGGTAGCCTCTTCTTCAACGGCATTGTCGCGGATATATTCCTGGCCTTTTGTAAATGGGACGACGAAGAGTCTAGTTCCCTGAAGATAGGGGGCGATTAAGGAAGCAAGTGTTTTCACTTTCTCAAGTGCCATCTCCGATGTATAGGGGTAGGCATGGAAGTATATGCAGTCGAGCTTTATGCCACGTTTTGCCATAAGGTATCCGGCAACAGGAGAGTCGATTCCCCCTGAAAGAAGGAGCATTCCCCTTCCTGCCGTTGCAACGGGAAGGCCACCACATCCTTTATTGGAGTGGGTATATATAAAGCATTCGTTTCTAATCTCAACTGTGATTGTGTAATCGGGGTTTTTCAGGTCGACAGAGAGCGAGGGATAGTACTTTTCGACAACGTCTGCGACACGGCACGCAACCTCCAGAGATGAGAGGGGGTAGCTCTTGTCCTCGCGCCTTACTTCAACTTTGAATGAACCCTTATCTGAGAATGGGTGTGTAGAGGAGAGTATCTCGTCACACTTTGAGAGGATTGTATCGATTTCCTTGTCTTTAGTCTTATTCGATGGTGCCCAGCCCGTAATACCGAATGTCGTTGAAAGTGCCTTTTCAATCCTTTCTTTCGGGCACTCTTCGTCTACATAGAGAAAGACTCTTCCCTTTGTCTTATCCATATGACACTCATAGGGCTTGAGCTTTGCCCTTATGTTGGAGCGTAGTTTACGCTCAAATAAAACTCTGTTGCCACCCTTGAGCGAAATCTCGCCTTCCTTGATTAGATATTGCTGTTTAGCCATGTATTAGTTCCTTGAATGCCTTAACAAGGCTTTCAGCCTCGCTGAGTGTTGTATCTTTCGAGAGGCTTATTCTTATAGCCTTTAATGCACTTTGATTACTTATTCCCATTGCTTCGAGTATCTTCTCGCTTTTGCCTTTGGCATTGTTCGAGCACGCAGATCCAGAGGAGACGCAGAAACCCTTATCGAAGAGCATACGTGTAAAGACTTCCGACGGCAGTGGTCCTTCGAGCGAGAGAATATATGGAGATGATTTAACAGGCGAGAAAATCCTGAGGCCGAGGGATGTGAGGTTCTCTTCTATATATTCCTTGATTTTCCCCACTTTTTCTGCATTCTCGTCTTTATTCGCCATCCATTCTCTCAAGGCCGTTTCAAAGGCTGCAATTCCCGGTGTGTTTTCCGTGCCACCACGGTGTCCTCTTTCCTGGCCTCCAGCCGGAGCAAGGGGATGAATGAGCTCGGGGTTTTTAGTGTATAACAGCCCCACGCCCCTCGGACCGTTGATTTTGTGCGCTGAGAATGATGCTGCGTCCACATCCCAATCCTTGAGATTGAGCTCTGCCTTTCCTAGTGCCTGAACGCTGTCGGAAAAGAAGAATATCTTACGCCTTGTTTCCTTCTCGTATTCCCTGACAACTTCTACGAGCTCCTTGATTGGTTCTATCGCCCCCGTGACATTATTCACCGACATGACAAAGACAGCCTTGGTATCTGGAGTGAGGGTAGACTGGAGCACATCCGGGGAGACAAAGCCCCCTTTTGCAGGGAGTGTAAGTACTCTCCAGCCCATTTTCTCAAGTATTTTCGCCCAGCTCGATACTGCTTCATGCTCTATACGGGACATAATGACTGTTCCCTTGTCGAGCCAGAGAAGGGTCTGGAAAAAGAGTGATATCGACTCTGTTGCACCGCTTGTGAATATGAGGGAGGGGCTCTCTACGCCGAGCATCTTTGCAATGCTTTCCCTCTTTTCTTCGAGTAGTGTTCTCGCCTTCACCCCTAGTCTGTGGTTTGATGAAGGGTTCCCCATATATTCCTTTGAAACTCTTTCATACTCCTTGAGAGCATTTTCAGATATTTCAGTTGTAGCGGCATTATCGAAATAAAATTCCATAAGAGGATTTTCTCTTTTATGAGGGGGAGTGTCTATAGCTATAACTATATTGACCGCCTCTCTCATTTAATTAAAATGGGTGTATGCAGAAGCTATTTACAACAAAACTCTCTGATGATAAAGAAACAGCGGTCTATATGACCGAGAGTGTGGATGATTTAAAAACGAGGCTCGATAAAATCGAGTCCTATATAATCGTAACAGATACTAATACCCTGAAATATTCGCCCTGTCCCGAGAAGACCATTGTGCTCGAAAGCGGAGAAGAGTACAAGACACTTGATAGCATTGAGAAGATAATCGATTTCGCACTCGAAAAGAACATGGCGCGTGACGGCTATTTTGTCGCCATCGGTGGCGGTGTCGTTTGTGATATGACTTCTCTTGCTGCATCTTTATACATGAGAGGATGCCGACTTATTCTGTATCCGACAACACTCTTATGCATGGTTGATGCAACGCTCGGGGGAAAGAGCGCAGTAGACTACCGTAAGACGAAGAATCTCATCGGCTCGTTCTATCCTGCTGACGAAGTCATCATATCTATCGAGACACTCTCTACCCTTACAGAAAATCAATTCATGTCTGGAATGGGGGAAGTAGTAAAACATGCCTTCCTCTCCGACAACAACGACCTCTATGATATGTTGATATCGCTTAAGGAGAGCATCCTCAATAGAGACAAGAAAGCTCTTGAGAAGATGGTTGAGCTATCGCTACTTGTCAAGAAAAGTTACATAGAACGCGACCCTAAGGAAGAGAAGGGGATAAGAAGCGCCCTCAACTTCGGCCATACATTCGGCCATGCACTCGAAAGTATAACTGACTACGGAGTAAGTCACGGGGAAGCTGTGGTATGGGGAATGGAGAAGGCTTTGACAGCGGGGCTACTTCTCGGGATAACACGAGAGGATTTCTATCTATGGGCAATTAATCTTATTTCCATCTATCCATTCAAATGTAACTACAAAGTTAATAAAAAGGACTATGAAGCATTCCTTAATGCCACAAAGAAGGACAAGAAGAAAAAGGGCGGTGTTACACGCTTTGTGCTACTCTCTGAAAGAGGAGAACCAGTGTTGAGAGCGCTTGACGACAACCAGGTTTTAGCGCTTCTTGTGTAGAAAGGGAGGACGAAATGAGAGTTGAGTACAATACGCTTCTAAAGGAATTCGAGAGGGTTGTAAATAAGTACGGCATTACTGGTGACGACGGCACACTATGCGCTAAGCTTTTTGCCGATGCATCCCGCGACGGCGTATATTCTCACGGCCTCAACAGATTTCCTGTCTTCATCGAGAATATAAAGAACGGCGCCATCAAAGTCGATAAGCGCCCCGTTCTTGTTTCGTCCTTCGGGCCGTTAGAGCGCTGGGATGGACAGCAGGGCCCGGGAAACATCAACGCGTACATTGCGATGAATAGGGCGATAGAGCTATCGAAGAAGAACACAGTCGGCATTGTCGCACTCAGAAACACAAACCATTGGCTCCGGGCCGGTAACTACGGCCTAATGGCAACAGAGGCCGATACAATCGGAATAATGTGGACAAATACAATGCCCAATATGCCAGCCTGGGGAGGAAAGGAAGCGAAAATCGGCAATAACCCGATTGTCTTTGCCATCCCTCATGGTGATAGTCCTATTCTTCTTGATGTAGCAATGTCTCTTTTTTCCTATGGTAAACTTGAGAAGTACTTCCTCGAGGGAAAGGAAACACCCTTCGACGCAGGCTTTGACAAGAACGGCAACGTGACAAGAAAACCCGAGGACATAATCGAAAGTAGAGAGGTCTTTCCAATCGGCTACCATAAGGGCTCCGGCCTCTCGATAGTTCTTGATCTCATTGCAGCCATCCTCTCTGGTGGCCTAACAACACGCCTCATAGGAGAAGAGACGGCAGAGACAAAGCTTAGTCAGGTCTTCATGTGTATAGACCTTTCGGTATTTCCAGATAGAGAAAGAATCGACAGCGAGATAGAGAAAACCCTACTCGACATCAAAGCATCAACGCCTCTCAATGCCGAGAGTCCCATCCACACACCAGGCGAAGGGATAAAGAAGATACGCGAGGAATCAATGGAGAAGGGCGTTCTTGTCGACGAAGGAAAGTGGCAAACGCTTCTTGATATGTAAAGAAAGAAGCACCCCGAGAAGAGGTGCTTCCAACTTAAACTTTGATTCTAATTAATCAATGTCTTGGTTAAGATGTCACAATCTACATTCTTTCCATCACAGAGAGCTTCGGTAAAAGCTCCTGTATAACTATCAGTATAGGTTTTTGTATATTCGATATCTTTATAGCTTGTACCGTTTTCTTCGAGTTCTGTAACTTTTCCAACTTCAGTCCCGCTTCCTTTCTCTTCATCGGTAATGTTGTATTTAACGGATATAATACCATCGAGTGTAAGGGTAGCGTTATCTATTTTCTTGTAGTGATCGGATTTTCCTGTTGCAGGAGTATATGAGGCTTTGATGCTTACGTTTTCAGCTGTAAATGTATACGAATTTCCGTCATCAGATAACTCAACTTTAACAGTACCTGTTGCAGATGTTATTTTTTTCTCTCCTTGTCCATGGTTAAAAGCTTGGTAATCTCCTACGTTACTATAATATAAGAGTGAATAAATAACCTTTCCTATTGCTTCCTTTTCGGCATCAGTTTCACCGTCTTTGTTGTAATCAGATAAATCAATAGAGTATGCCTCTTCTCTAACTAATGATTTGTATTTGTCTGCAATATTATACGTGTCATAGAATGAGAGTAGAGATTCTTTTGCCTCTGCTGCCTTTGCTTCTTCTTTGGCTACAGCCTCATCAATTTTCTTCTGGTTATCACAACTTGTGAAAGACACGAGAAGAAGTGCTGCTAATAGTACGATTAAAAATTTCTTCATATTTATCCCCTTTGGAGTATGTCTCCATATCAAAATGTATAATGATTCTAGCCCCCCCGAAGCTTGTCAATGGGATTTTTTATGCACGTTAATTATATACAATATAAGTAAATAGTTGTAATAAAATGTGGCTTTGTTGGATTTTGTGTTGAGTATGATATGTCCAAAAATATAAAGCACCCCGGAAAGAGGTGTTCTTTACCGTGCTTTATTAAGCTCACTTCGTCAATGTATCGCAATCGGCATCTGTTATGTTGTATATCGTCGTTGTGAACTTTGTTCCGTCATCTTTGACCGTCCTTCTCGATACGATGTCCTTGTAGACGATAATTCTTCACGAGGCCTTTGGCCCGGAAGTTCTATTTCCCTCAACTGGAATCAGCAGGGTTCTTCGAACCTTGTCAGAGAGCGAGTCTATGAATGCTAAATGGCAGAAGTCAACAAACTGCGAAAAAAACTATATTGTAACAAAGTTCAATTTGTTAAGGAATTCATGGTCTACTTTTTCACCGTCATATGTTGTTGACTCGAATGTATATACAACCGGGCCATAATCGTAGAGGTAATTAATGAAATAGATTTCGGCAGACATGCTCTTGTATTCTACTCCATTCTCCTTGAAGTACGGCGAATCATAGGTAATATAATTTGACTTTGATACTCCCGCTATGTATATCTCGCCCCAATAAGATATTGACAACTCTCCATCAACCGTAAGTGTTCTCTCTTCTTCGCCCTTGTTGAGGATGTATTTGATTTCTACTCCGCTGAATGTGAAGTTGTATGTGGTTCCATCTGATGTTGACTCTGTTACGTTGGAGAAGGTTCCCTTCGCAGAAATTAAATAATCAAATTTGTCATATAACGAGTAAACAATATACTCAACAACTAATTTTGTTTCTTCGTCATCCAAATTTGATAAATCCCAAGTTCCTTCAGCCGCTTTTAAAACGGTATGATTGTACCCTTTAACAGTTCTGTAACAGTTCATGAAGCCTGCAAGCCTAGCATTATTCTCTTCAACAGCATCCTGGAGAGAATTGCTACAGGAAGTGAATAAGACGACAAGCAATATTAAAAAAACAGAAATGATTACTTTTCTCATGTTATTCCAGGCCTCTTATTGTTTATTGTAGTTGTAATATATGGCATTGAGGATATCAAGACTGGCCTTGTCTTCCCCTACAAGTGCAAGCGTGAATTTGCTTTTGGTTCCGTTGCTACTAATTTGGGCTTGGATTGGCTTATATTCCTTTCCGTTGATTTCGAGTGACGGTACTTTGTACTCGGTAATAACTGCGCCATCGGTTTCGTCACTTGTGACTTTCTTTGAAATATAGCAATCAAATGTCAGAGGAGTTTCCTTGTTATTATAAACATTTGTAATTTTTACTCCTGTGGCATTTATGTAGAATGTTCCGTCGTCTTTCTTGCCGATTTCAAGTATTCCTTCATGAGATGGTATGCCAGTAGTTCCGTCTTGTCCGAGATATTGGAGTAAGTAAGTTAACAAACTGTATAGTGGCATATTTTCTTTCCCCTCTGCATTGTATATGTCCCCAGAGAGATCCCATGTTTTATAAAAATGTTTGTTATCAAAGGTTGAAATACAATCACATGCCTTGCCATAAGTATCCATGAAATCTAGGACCTTCTGTTCCTCTTCAGTGATTGCATTGTCTATTGCCTTCTGATTATCGCAGCCTATAAGGAGCAGGGTGAGGAGAAGGAGTGGGATTATTACCTTACGTATGTTTTTCATGCTCAAATTTTAATTCAACCTTTTATTCTCTTACAAGAAGATATTCATGTACTTGAGAACTTCTCGTATCTTTCGATTGTAGACTTTATCTTCTTTCTCAGCTCTATTCTGTCGTCCCCGATTAAATCGAGGAGGGAGGAGAGGGAATAGATTGATGAGGCAACAGCTTTTTCTACGTTGGCCGTAACAGATATGAAGAAGGAGTCGTTGTCTTCCTCGAGATAAAGGTACTCGAAGCACTTTCCAGCCTTGTATGGGCGTAGCATAGTCTTAAGGTAGTTGTTTATCGTCTTGTCATCGTCGTACTGCGTAAAGTGGCCCTTCCTCTTTTTCTGTACAAGTGGATTGTACTTGTCGACAAGTACAAACTCCTTGTCGAGTATCTTAGTCTTAATTGGCATACGTGACAGCACATTACCCGATGAGAGGAAGATTTCCTTGTTCGAGCGGTCCGTAACCTTCTTGAGGCACTTGAGAGGGACAATGTAGTGGCACTTACCGCGATTGACACGGAAGGGATTGAGGGAGGTATCTGAGTGGAGAATCTCCTTTTTCTCCTTCTCCTTTGCTTTCTTCTTGGGAGAGGTAAGTTCCTTCAAGAGGGAAGGATCTATCTCTTTAATCCATTCGGCCTTGAGAGGAGAAACCGATCGCGCATACATCTTGCTCGTCTGGACGATTTCGCCCGCAAGAATGAATGACGGTCGTGTCATGAACCATGAGGAACCGGGATGTATGTAGATTTCGCTGGCCTTTATTGAACGGTAGGAATAGCCTTCGGTCTTTATACATATGTACTGTCTCAAACCAGATGCCAGGCAGATAAGATAGTCCTTGATTGTGAACTTACCTGATGATATAGGAATACCCATATCTGAAACGATTTCTTCAAGCTGGCCCTTTATGTGGACGATTTCGTCCATCGTCTGCTTATCCAAGAAGTGGGATGTGCAGAACTTCTCCTTCGATTTCTCGTTATCGAATTTGGTGTAGAGCCTATATATTGAAAGGTATGCGGCAAAGTCCCCGTCGGCATTGTCGACTAGCATATGGTGTACTTCTCTCGCTTCATATTCCTTTCCCTGCGGGAGTACGAATGGAGACTTAGTGGAGAGAAAAGATACTGCCGTTATTACCGGTTCGATTACGCTCGGGTAGTTGATTATCGCCTCGACTATGACACGTGAGAGTCGAGGGAGAAGCGGGAACTTAATCATCATCTCCCCGATATGGGTCAGGTGTAAATCGCTCTTTACAGCTCCGATATACTCGAGTGTGTCGACGGCACTTAAAAGCGCTTCGTCCTTTGGCCTTGTGATGAATGGGAAGGAAGTTGGGTTATAGATTCCAAGTTCGCACATTCTCAAGATTACTTCTGCTAAATCCGAATGGAGAATCTCCTCTTCGTTGAATTCCCTACGTCTTTTGTAGTCTTCCTCGCTATATAGGCGGTAGCATACACCACTATTTGTTCTCCCGGCTCTTCCCTTACGCTGATCAGCAGATGACTTAGATATTAGAGTCGGAATAAGAGAGGACGTGAAGTTACGCTGGTTGTAATAGTTCGTCTTTGCGAGTCCCGAGTCTATCACCGTCCTTATGCCGTCGATAGTAAGCGACGTCTCGGCGACGTTCGTTGCAACGACAACCTTTGTCTTACCCTCCGCAGTCGGTATGAATACCCTGTCCTGGTCCTCTTTCGAGAGCCTTCCGTATAGGGGATATATCTCATAATCGTGTATGTTGAGTGTTGCGTAGAGGGTGTTGATTGCGTCCTTTATCTCGGCTTCTCCGGGTAAAAATACAAGTACATCCCCGCCGTCTTCTCTATCGTGCGCATCCTTTACAAGCGTTGCGATTTTCTCGTAGAACTCGTCTTTCGTCTCCTTCTCGAGCCTCAGGGGCGAGTAGACGACATCAACGGGGAAAGGGTGGCCGGAGATGGAGACAACAGGGGCGTTATCGAAAAAGCGGGAGAAAGAGGAAGTGTTAATTGTCGCACTTGAGATTATCACCTTGAGCTCGGGGCGCTGGGGGATAATCTCCTTCAAAAGCCCGAGGATGAAGTCGATGTTGAGACTTCTCTCATGTGCTTCGTCTACCATGATTACCGAGTACTTTGAAAGAAGAGGATCGGCCTTTACTTCCTGAAGTATTATTCCGTCCGTCATTATCTTGATGCGCGTTGAAGAGTCCGTCGTGTCGTGGAAGCGCATGGTGTAGCCACAGAATGAGCCCTCGTCTCCTATCTGTTTCTTTATAAATTCGCTCACACTCACCGCCGCAATACGCCTCGGCTGTGTAATTCCGATTATACCCTTCTCGGCGTATCCCGCCTCATTGAGGATAAGGGGAATCTGTGTTGTCTTACCACTTCCCGTGGGACTTTCAACGATTATAACCTGGCTCTTTTCAAGGGAGGATAATATTTCATCCCGGCTTTTATATACAGCTAATGCCTTGTAGTCTATCACGCCTTGATTCTCTCTATTACCTCATCGATGGAAGAGAAGGTACTACTTTCTCTCGTCTTCTGGTCTCTCAGTGCCAAAGTTTCTCCGACTGTGAGAATGTAGGGTATATCTGTCTTATCGACATAGTCGTAGACTCTCTTCATTTTTGCACTGTCAAGGAGGTATAAGTCGACCCTGAGACCTTCTTTTCGCATATCCACTGCAGCTTTTTCGGCGTCGAGAAGATTATCGCCGGAGTGGAGAATAAGGCAGTCCGAGCTCTCTCTTCTTTCGAGTAACGGGCTCTTGAGCTCTTCTAGTGCCGCAATTAGTCTATCGAGTCCAATCGAGGAACCAACACCGGGAAGATTCTCCTTCGTGTAGAGGGAGGCAAGGTTGTTGTAGCGGCCACCCGAGCATACAGAGCCTATCTCCTCAGCTGATGTGAGGAATGTCTCGTATACGATTCCTGTATAGTAATCGAGCCCACGTGTGATTGACGGGTCGAGGACGAAGTGGGAGGCAATACCGATCCCTTCGAGGAGCGTGTATATATCTCTTAGCCTCTTCGAACCCTCGCTTTCTCCTCCGGAAAGAGACTCTAGCTTATCTAGTGTTTCCATGAATGATGAGGACGAGGATGTTATGTACTCGAGAATGAGGGATGCCTTCTCCTTTGAGGATGTTATCTCTTCAAGGATAGCCCTTACTTCGTCTTCTCCGATCTTTCTTAGTTTATCGACAGCGCGTAGTATTTCGACTGAGTTATCTCTTACTCCGATTTTCTCCAAGAAAGTATTGAAGAGGCCACGGTGCGAAAGATGGAAGGTGTAGCCTGAAATGCCGAGTGAGGAGAAAGATGAATTCATCATCGAGAGTATTTCGTAGTCGGCAGCAGCATTGTCGACCCCTACGATATCGAAATCACACTGGAAGAATTCACGGTATCTACCTTTCTGAGGCTTCTCGCCTCTCCATACCTTATTTATGTGGTAGCGCTTAAAGGGGAGGGGGAGTTCTGACGTGTGGGATGCCATAAAGCGCGCAAAGGGGACTGTGAGGTCGAAGCGCATTGCAACTTCCCTTCCGCCGTTATCGAGAAAGTGGAATACCTGCTTATCTGTTTCTCCACCGCCTTTACCTAAGAGTACTGATGTGTACTCCAGAACAGGTGTATCTATCGGAACAAAGCCGTAGCTCTGAAAGCACTTTTCAAGTTCTAGAATTATCTTTTTCTTCGGTATCTCTTCTTTCGGAAGGCTGTCACGAAAGCCTTTAAGGACTACTGGTTCTATCATAAATATCTCCAAACAAAGTGATTATAACGCTTTTACATCTTTTTTTCAGCTACATTTATTCCGGCACATTTTTTAAGAATAAACTTAGGAGGTATAAGGTTTTATCTACACTGCATCCCTATGTTTAAGCATTAAGCCAGGCTTTTGCTTCTTCCATGTTCTCAAAAACAGGTGAAAGGTTGTCCTCGTCTTCAGCTTCCTCAACCCTTTCCTCGATTAACTCCTCCCTGGTTTTGAGTTTTGTACTTATGAGAAGTCCTCCCTCCCTTACTGCAACTTTGAGAAACATATTGATTGCTGTTGTCATAGAGAGCCCGAGAGACTGAAAGACTAATTCTGCGTCTCTTTTAACCTTTTCATCTACTTTGCATGATATTGTGCACATTTAAAACTCCTCACATACAGAATAATACATCTAATGACAAAAGACGATATTCTATCCCGTATCTATGCTTTCGTTACATCTTTGTCGCTACCCATCAAAGCCCCAACTCTCTTCATGCGTCATCTATCTGAAGAGAAGCAGGAGAGTGTTCTGTCGTCGACCTTTTGTCTCTTTTGTTGCCTTTGACACTTGTTCACGCGGGTAAATCGAATTAAGATTAATACCCGTGTTTGTTAGATACAAGACAAATGAAAAGGGAAAAAGCGTCCCCGTTTGCAAAATATACACTTCCTCAGAACATCCGGTCAGAAACAGTATGATAGACCGTGATGCGCTTTGGGCTGTCAGAAAGATTCAGGCAGTAGGAGGGGAGGCATACATTGTCGGAGGTGCTGTAAGGGACATCCTTCTGGGGAACACCCCTAAGGATTTCGATATCGCAACATCCCTCAGTCCCAGGCAAGTGCAACGCCTTTTCTGGAATAGCCGTATAATCGGACGACGCTTCAAAATCGTCCATCTCTTCTTCGGCTCCAAGATAATAGAGGTTACTACGTTTCGCAGTGACGAAGAGAACTTCGAGGACGGCAACAACAATATCTACGGCACAATCGAGCAGGACGCTAAGCGCAGGGATTTCTCGATAAACAGCCTCTACTACAACCCCAAGACTCAGGAAATACTTGATTTCTCATCAAGTATGGAGGACTTCAAGAAGAAGAGGATACGCAGTCTCATTCCTCTTTCATACTCATTCTCCGAGGACCCTGTGAGGATGATCAGGGCCGTCAAGTACAAGGTGACGACGGGCTTTTCATTGTGCTTCGATGTCCGCCTGGCACTCAGGCTCAATGCCCAGAATCTACAGCGCTGTGCAACAAGTAGGCTCACAGATGAGATAGTGAAGGTCCTTTCGTCCGGGCACAGTTCTGATATTATGCGCGCTTTATATCACTATAGGCTGCTGCAATACATTCTTCCGATGTATGCAGACCATTGTAGAAGAGAGGAGATGTTCAAGAGCCTCGAGGCCTTGGATGAAGTAGTGCGCCCAATCAAGGAGAGTGGAGGTGAGCTTCCGACACGAGGCGAGATGTTCTACTATATGATACGCTCGGCCGTAATTGTCTCGAGAAGTGACCTCAGTAAGTACGACGAGATTGAGAAGGATGCATATAGGCAGGCCAAAGTCATCCTCAGTCCCATTACTCCGTCTAATCAAGATATAGAGAGTGCCACGTTGAGCGTTCTTGAGTTCAACGGTATAAAGTGCCGTAAGAAAGCGAAGAAAAAGAAAGAGAAGAAGCCTCAGCCCGTCAACCCGAAACTCAAGAAGAGCCGTAAGAGGAAAAGAAAGAAAAAGAGTACAGAGGCTGTACCTTCTGAAGCCTAACCCCATTCCTCGATTTCGATTGAAACGCTTTTAACCATGATTGACCCGAATTTTTCGAGACAGTCCCTTACATATTGCTGGAGGTCAGATATCGTAGAAGGAATGTAGTGGCGCGGGGGAAGAAGGAGTGTGATGCTGATTGAGTAGCTGTGGTCAGCGTTCCTAACACCCTTTACCTTTTTGACCTTCATGACGGAGTCGTACTCGGTAATCGAGTGCTTTATCATCTGCTGAAGTGTTGTTTCGTTGATTGGCTCCTCTTTGGGACGTGAGAACTCGGGCCTTACGATTGTCTTTTCGCTGACATTGTTTTTGAGTCTTGACGAGCGCCCGAAACGGACCCTGACGGTGTCGAATACAATTTCGGGGGCCGAACGTGTTATTTCAATCGAGGGTACGGGTATTACGTGCTTTCCTTCCGTGAAGCGTATGTGCATCGCAGTCTCTATGTCGTCAGCGCTTGAAACTTCTTCTATATGAATAACCTTCTGAACGGGAGGAAGATCGAGGCGTGAAGCAATTTTATTCACCATCTTCTCGCTTGTCCCGATAATCAAAATCTTTCTTGTCTTTTCCTTGAGTAAGGCCGAGGTCATCGCCCTCTTGTCCTCGTCGTCATCGAAGACTGCAGTCTTTACAGCAGCCATGAAGTTTGCTTCTTCCTTTGCCGAGTGACCACATATGATTCTGTCGCCCTTTATAAGGAGGCCGTCATCTATTATGAGCTTAATGTTGTATTTGACTGCAACTTCCTTGGCGTGGTAGCTTTTTCCCGTCCCCGAGCGTCCGACAAGGCCGTAGACGGTTATTCCCCTGAAATAGGAGAATATCTTCTCGCTTATCCTGTCAAATAGATTTTTAAGGTAGTCCTTAATCTTCACTCTTCCCGCCCTCTATGGAAGGGAACGTCACTCTGAAAGTTGTTCCTTCTCCCACTACAGATGATTCTACCCTGACATCCCCGCCATTCTCAAGACAAGAATTCTTGACAATCGCTAAGCCAAGTCCCGTTCCCCCGACTTCTTTCGAGCGCGACTTATCGACACGGAAGAAACGCTCGAATATCCTATCGTGGTATTCTTTAGGTATTCCTATGCCGTTGTCCTTTACGTCGATTATAACTTCCCCCTTTTTCTCTTTGACAGTGAGTGAGACCTTCCCGTCGGGGTTTGAATACTTTACGGCATTATCTACAAGGTTATAGAGAATCTGATTGAACATACTTCTGTTGCATTCTATATATGCGTCGTCGCCTTTTAAATGGAAAGAGATGTTCTTCTCGAGCGCAACCTTTCTCAGGCTTTCCATAACAGACCCTGCAGTGTCGAGAACACGTACTCTTTCCTTCTCGATGGTTTTGCCGTTCTCGTCAAGACGCGATAGCTTTATGATATCGTCAATGAGCTCCTTCATCCTACGCGCCTCATTGTAAATCTGGTCGATGAAGGTTTTCTTGTCCTCCTCTCTCACTATTCCAAGGCGCAGGAGTTCAGCGCTTCCCGAGATTATATGTAGCGGCGTCTTCAATTCGTGTGAAACATTCGATGTAAATTCGCGTCTTTCCCTTTCTAAGGCCATATGCTCCGTTACATCATAGAGAAGTACACTTACTCCGTTGTACCCGCCGTCTGAAAGAAATAGGTGCTCGCTTTCGACCTTGAATGCCCTTTCTCCGATGTATATGACGCTGTTTTCCCCGCTTTTATCCATCGTGCGCGTGATGACTTCTTCTAGCTCGGCATTCCCTAAGGCCTCGATTTTCTTTCCTGTCGGGTTTTCCTCTATCGCTAGAATAGATACCGCCGACTTATTTATATATGAAATCGTGCCGTCGGCTTCGACGAGAATCATACCTTCGACTAGCGCTTCTGATATTGCCCTAAAGCGTCCTTTCTCCTCCTCGAGCATCTTCTCCTGGCCTATTATGCTCTCCTTCTGCTCGGCTATCTTATTGAGTAGGGGAAGTATCTCCTTATATTTGTTCTCATTCACTTTCTCCGGCTCTTCGACATTTATTTCGTTCAATGGCTGTACGATGATGTATGAGATAAGACGCGCAAGAAATGATGATATGAGTACAGATACAAGTATTATGTACAAGAGCTCGAGTCTCATATCGCTGATGGTGTCGCCGAAAGTGCGGAGGGTTGTGGATGCGACGAGTATATTGCCGTCTTCCGTATATATTCCGGCAAGGATGAGATTGCCGAAGAAGAAGGGAACGTTTCTGCTCTTGATTGTCTCCTTCTCGCTCATTACATCGAGTATAAACTCCTCAACTGCACTCTTATCTGTCACAAGGTACCATGAGCCTTCATATACTTTGTTCATGATTTCACCGTCGGGGGAGAGGAGGGTTATGTTGTAGTCTTCGGTTTTGAAGGAATCGATGAAGGATGGCCCTTCTTCAGAGTAGATGTATGAAAGAACTTCGAGGAGTTCCCTTACCTTTGTCTCCTGCCTCTTTCCTATAACCGTTGTTGTTGCCTGGATAGTAAGAATAACGGAGAAGAAAGCAACAAGGAGGAGGGAAATAAGAACGTAAGCAATAATTCTACGTGTCATCTTCAGTGCTGGTCGCGGGCTCTGTAGCCGATGCCCCTCACTGTTTCGATGTAGCGTCCTGCGGGGCTGATCTTCGTTCTGAGTGTGGCGACATGAACGTCTACAGTTCTTGTTTCACCTATATTGTCTATTCCCCAGATTGTCTTCATCAAATCACGGCGGGAGAAGACCTTTCCGTTCTCCTTCACGAGGAGTGCCAACAGCTCGTATTCCTTTCCTGTAAGTTTGACCGTCTTTCCGTTTACCGTGACGGTGCGAGAGGAGGAATCGAGGGTAAGGGGGCCCAGGTAATAAACCTTCTTCTCCTTTCTTGGCTCACAGCGGCGTAATACTGCCTTTACACGGCTTATCATCTCCATCATGCCGAAGGGCTTTGAGAGATAGTCGTCGGCACCGCTGTCAAGTCCTAATACCTTATCGTATTCGGTTCCGCGTGCAGTTGCGATTATGACGGGGATGGAGTCTGTCTCAGGATTTGCTTTGAGTTCTTTGAGGACGCTCAAGCCGTCCTCCTCGGGCAGGTTGAGATCAAGCATGATGAGTTGAGGCTTAAGAGAGCGAAGTTTTTCCCAGAGTGCCTTACCGCACTCGACGCCTTCAGCCTCATAGCCAGAAGCCATAAGGGTGTAGACCATCATGTTTCTTATTGCTGCTTCGTCTTCAACACAATATATCATAGCCAACTCCACTAATAGTTTATATTCCCCTCCCGTTTACTTCAAGCGCCAATATTCTTTCATGCAATATGGGCAACGTTAATGAGCAGCAGCCATGCCAGGCCGTAGTAAGCGATGACGGCCGCAAGGTCGTTCATTGTTGTGATAAGCGGACCTGATGCGACTGCTGGATCTATATGAACCTTCTTAAATATTATAGGAATGATTGTCCCCATCAAGTTCGATACCGTTATTGCTAGTAAAAGCGCAAGTCCCGTGCACGATGAGATACTGAATGCGTAGAAGAGGTCCCGTACCTTAAAAAGGTATATAAAGAGGCCGATTACTCCCGAGCATATTACGCCCATTATGAGGCCGTTGAAGAACCCTACACGAGTTTCCTTCCACACAAGTTTACATAGCTCTTTGAAAGTTAAGTTGTCGCTTGTAAGTACACGTATTGTCACGGCAAGTGACTGTGTGCCACTGTTACCTGCCATGTCGAGAACAAGGGATTGGAAGGAAATTAGAATTGCAATTTGGGCCGCAATCTGAGTGAAGAAACTCACAACAGTTGAAACTCCGATTCCCAAAAAGAGAAGTATTGTGAGCCAGGGGAGTCTCTTACGAACAGAAGAGAGTATGCCTTCGTTTATATCCTCCTCATCGTTGAGAGAAGCAAACTTAGCATAGTCGTCTCTCATCGAGTCGTCGATGAGTTCCATCATATCTTGCGAGGTGATTACTCCGATGAGCTTATTCGACGAGTCGAGTACCGGAATCGAGTCTTCAGCGTAGTCCTTGAGCTTATTGACGCAGTCGTCGATGTTCTCGTGGGCGTAGACGTAGGGGTAGCTCGTCGAGACTATGTCTTCGACAGTCTGACCCTCTCGTGCTCTGATGAGGTCCTTAAGGTCGATTGCTCCGTAGTAGAGACCGGAAGGCGAGACAACGTATATCGTCTGTATATTGTCGTTCTCTGCTGCCTGGTCGATGAGCTCCTTCATGGCTTCCTTGATTGAAAGTCCGTTTTTGACCTCAACAAAGTTCGTCGACATCTTCGAGCCGATTTCGTCGTCGTCGAAGGATGCGATGAGCGCGATGTTCTCCTTAGTCTCGTCATCGAGGAACTCCACAAGGGTGTTCCTTTCACCCTTCGGGATGCTCTTGAGGTACTCGGTTGCTTTATCGGACTCCATCGAGCCGAGGACGGCTATCTTCTTCTTGACGCTCAATTCGTTGAGAAACGGCGCCGGGTCTTCGATGTATTCGAGGATGTTGGCAAGGCCCTCTGCGTCAAGTATTCTATATACCTTAGCTCTGTCTTCAGGCGAAAGTTCCTCGAATGCCTCTGCGATATCATTATCGTGATAGTCCGAGAGCTTTTCCTTGAGTGCTAAGGGTGAAATATTACTTTTGATAATCCCGATTAATTCGTTTACATAATCAGGGTGCTGTGTCAGCTGTGTTTCGTTTTCCATTCTGCTCCTCCTTAATGGATTGAGAAAGAAAAAGAAAGCTTATCCGATTACCGCCCGAGAGACGGCTTTATACTAGGAGGCATTTCTTTTTCATTAGCATTTACTGCGCTTTTGCCGCTATTGCCGTCGTCCATTACTTCCTCCTTGTAACCAGATGCCCTAATTGAAACACATAAAAAGAAAGGGGTCTACCCGAAAAAAGAAAAAAGTGGGTCGATAGGAAGAAGAAAAGGATTCCTGTCCATTCCTATCCAACGCGGAAGATTTAACCAGCTCAGGAACATTTGTTGTTTTGTATCTAAAAATGCGAGTTTCTCGTGAGATGTTATATGGAAAAACGGTTGTGAATAATGTTTTTATGAAATATATCAATAAAAATAATAAAAAAGATTGACAAACACTAATCTTGTTGATATTACTACAAACATGATAAATGACATTTACAAATATATCAGGAAGTAAATGGATATTTTATTAAAATAAAGAAGGAGTAGTCGGTATGCAGGACAATTATTACATTGTAAAAGCTGTCTGCGGTCATGTTGGTAGGGGGAAGGCTGTTGATAAGGATTTTGCCATCTCTGCAAAGTCGGGGAAAGAAGCAGCATCGAAGGTGAGAGCTTTTCCTAGAGTCAAACATGATATGAAGGGTGCAATCAAGTCAGTTTTAAAGGTTGATTACTCTGATTATGTTAATCAGATTCTTATTAATGAAAGTGACCCATACCTCAAATGCACAAATATACAAGAACAGAACTACTATTGTACTTCGCTTAACACGTATTCTCTTCATGCTGAGGAAGAGCATAAACATGGTAGAAAGGTAAGTAAAAAAGCTTATATGAATAATTATTGTTTCCATTATGATAACTGGGAGGATTGAGAATGCAGATTTCTGATTTAGCGGATTTAACAGCCGGGATTATTACAGGTCGTGTTTTGGAGAATAGTAAATTGCGTCATCATGATGATAGAGGTGAATCACCTCTGAAGAGGAAGATTAAGGTCCTCATTCCTAAGGCAATACATGACAATAAAGTTGATCATGAGCTTTTAGCTGATGAGATGTTGATAAAAGAGGTGTCCCCGGAGTTTCTGACCCATGAGGGTGATATCATAATAAAGCTGTCATCCCCTTATGATTCATGCTTGATTGAAAAAGAAGACGAGGGACTTTTGATTCCATCCTTCTGCTGCAAAATAAGAATTAAAGATTTTGAGAAAACAGACAAGTTCTTCCTCCTGGCCTACTTGAACTCTGAAACTTGTAAAAACGAACTTAAGAGCAAGTGCTATGGCTCCGTAATGGCCATTACAAAAAAGTCCGATGTCATGAAGATAAATGTCCCGGAGTTTTTGCTAGAGGAACAGAGAAAGATTGGAGAGCGTTTTCTCAACGTTGAAAAAATCAAGAAAAAAATGGAAGAGTATATTAAACTTGAAAATGACAGGCTTGATTCAGTTTTTGGGGAATGAAGAAATGAATAGTATCAGAGTTAACGTAAAGAAAGCATTTGAATCTTTGGAAGAGATTGAGTCGGAAGCAAGAGTTACCTTCTCTTTCTGTGGGCCTGTTGTTCCTTTCCTGTTTTTGAGTTTGCTACAAACGGCAATCAACCGACAGGTCGGGTGTCCAGAGTACTCTTCTAATCTACTTAATATAAGTAAGGGACTCTATAGACCTGTACCGGTGTTGAAGCTTGATGATACCGAGCCGGTTATCGCTGCCATCTCCAAGGAGGTTGGTGACGATAACAATTCATTGAAAAAGCTATTCATTTATTGCATTTATGCCTTTGATGACATAGCTAATAGTTCACAAAAACTGCAAGCTCGCCTCGAAGGTTTTTCTGAACTTGATTATGAAAAAGATTCAAAAGCCATTTTTGAAGAAGCACTTAAGGCTATGGATATCATGCCATTGGGGGAGAAGACGATTTCAAATCCATCACTGGTTGAAACTGCTAAGAGAATTCTCTCTGTTAAATCCGGTGAGGTTTTCTCGGATTTTGTCTGTGGCCTGGGCTTCTCTTCTGCCGTGATAGCCGGTGGTATTCCCGATCTTGAGATGGCTTTATCTGATGTTGATGTAGATTCCTATGCATTCTCCTCTGCAGGGTGTTTCCTCCTGGGAGTTAAGAATCACGGTTGTAATGAAGACACTCTTTCCGGACAGTATTTTAATAAAGGAATCAAGTCCGATAAGATATTTATCGAACCTCCGCTGAGGGTGAAGATGGAGATTCCGTTCAATTTCAACGGCATTAAGATAAAAGAAGCTTCCTGTTCTGCGGTTATGAAAGTAACGGAGATGCTGAAGGATGGAGGAAGGGCTGTTGTTGTCGTAAACACGGGATTTACCTATGGCACGCAATTCGACATGCTCGACATAAGAAGATTCCTTGTCGACAACAAATTGATTTCTTCCCTTATCAGCCTTCCGGCAATGCGGTCGGGAACGTCAAATCTAACTACGCTCCTGGTAATATCGAAAGAAGATAATGAGGGCGTCACAATGATTGACCTCTCCAGAAAGAACAATGACTCGAATTACTTCTCATATAACAGAGGAATTCAGACAAACGCACTTACTCCAGACGGTATTAATTCTATTATGACGATGATGGAAGAAAAGAAAGATATTTCCGGTATATGCACCATGGTCTCATATGATAGAATAGTAGCAACCAATTATTCTCTTCTTCCGAGTGAGTATTTTGAGGAAGTGAAGGAAAAGAAGCTTTCAGTTGATGAAATTGATTTAAAGATTAAGAAAACACTTGCTGAAATTCAGGAATTGGCAGCAAAGCTTTGGTAGGGCTTATTGACGAGGTAGATTGATGATTACAGGTGAATTAAAGAATAAGGTAGACAATATCTGGGAAACCCTCTGGACTGGAGGTATATCCGTTCCCAGCACGGTACTTGAGCAGATAACATATCTGCTGTTCATGAAACTTCTTGATGACAATCAGCTGAAGCAGGAAGCTGCAGCGAATGCACTGGGAGTGGAGCTGAAGGATAAGGTGTTCGGCGATGGAGTTTGTGTTATCAGCGAAACACCCTATGTTGAAACAGATTATAAAAATCTGCGTTGGAGTGTTTTTCATAATTTCGAGCCTGGAAAAATGCTTTTCAATATCGAGAATTATGTTTTTCCTTTCATCAAGAGCGTGGGAAAAGGAAGAGAGACAGCATTCAGTAGATATATGAGTAAGGCAACATTCTCGATTACCAACGAAATGGTTCTTGTAAAGGTTGTCGATGGTATCGACGGCCTGGATGTTTCCAATAAAGATATCATGGGTGACGTCTACGAGTACCTGCTCGGCAAGATGGCATCTGCCGGAAAACTCGGACAGTTCAGGACGCCGAGACAGATAATATCTATGATGGTTCACCTGATGAAACCCACTCTGAAGGATTATATTCTAGATCCGGCGATGGGCACAGCAGGGTTCCTCCTTGAGTGTTCCCACTATGTGTCAGAACATCAAAGACATGAGTTGTTGAAAACTTCAAATCTTGAGCATTTTAAGAAAAACATGTTTACCGGCTACGATGTAGATACGACTATGTTGCGTATCGGCGCAATGAACATGCTGCTTCATGGTGTTGATGAGCCTAACATCAGCCAGCAGGATTCTCTTTCTTGTGACAATACGGAAAGAGATCAATATTCTTTGATAATGGCTAATCCACCTTTCACGGGGAACATATTCAAGGAAAACATAAGCAAGGATTTACTTGCAATCACAAATACAGGAAAAACCGAGCTTCTGTTTCTTGCCCTGTTTATCAAGATGCTTGAAGTCGGCGGACGATGTGCCTGCATTGTCCCTGACGGTGTTCTGTTCGGCAGCAGTAATGCACATATGTCATTGAGAAAGGAACTGATAGATAATCAAAAGCTTGTTGCCGTCATATCGATGCCCAGCGGAATCTTCAAGCCCTATGCCGGAGTTTCAACCGCAGTATTGGTTTTTATAAAGACGAATGCAGGGGGAACAGATAGAGTATGGTTCTACGACATGAAAGCTGATGGCTTTAGTCTTGACGACAAAAGAGCACCAATAAAAGAGAATGATATTCCGGACATCATTGCACGATTTGATAATCTCGAAGGAGAATCATCACGCAAGAGGACGGATCAGAGTTTCTTCGTCGATAAACAGGAAATAGTAGATAATTCCTATGACTTGTCAATCAGCAAATACAAGAAAACAGAATACAAGCCTGTGGAGTATCTGAGTACGGCTGAAATCATGGGACAGATTAAAGAGTTAGAGAATGAGGTTGCCAAGGAGCTTGATGCCCTGAGCAGCCTATTGGGCTTATAAATTCCAATTTGTAGGGATAAAGATATATGAAAGGAAAAAGAAACAATCCACAA